>CAITCX010000328.1 GCA_903890885.1 uncultured Dehalococcoidia bacterium | reverse complement strand
CTTGCCCTGCCGTTTTAATTCCAGGAACCAGGCCATATGATTGATTCCGGCGACCCAATAAGATAACTCGTTATACGGCACGCCCATGTATTTGGCCAGTTGCGCGGCGGTGTTCGGCACGCTGTGGCACAAACCTACGTTTTTAATCCGCGTGTAATCGCTGACCGCCCAGGAAATTATTGACATCGGGTTTGTGTAATTCATCAGCCATGCATCCGGACAAAGCTTTTCCATGTCGCGGCAAATATCCAGTATTACCTGCCCGTTGCGCAGCCCGTAAAAGACTCCCCCGGCCCCTACCGTATCCGGCGAACCCTCGACGCCGTATTTCGATATAATTTTACGGTCGTCCGGGGAATTATTCCCGTTCCCAACCCGGATTGTGATAAAAACGTAATCGGCGCCTTCCAGCGCTTTTTGCCGGTCTGTGGTCGATTCTATCTTCGTCCCGAATCCGTACTGCCTGATAATTCTCTCCGCGAAAGCGGTAATAAAATCCAGCGGTACTTGATCGATATCCATCAGCGTAATGGTATTTTCTCTGAGCTCGGGATAGGTCAGGATATCAGTGATGAGATGTCTGGAAAAAACATGACTGCCTGCGCCGATCAGCACAATTTTTGACATGTAAGTCTCCTTTTATCGCGGCACCGTCTAAAAATGATAATCCGGGTCCTCCAAATATCGGGAAGGCGAGGGGAATTGCCCCTCGCCTTCCTGTTCATGTTAACCGGTTATTGATGATTGTAAAACTAATTGATTGTTAATGATACCCTAATGAAGTTTTCAGTGTCTGGTCGATCCACAGTTCGCTGACCATCGGTATCTGGCTGTGATAAGCGGATTCAACTTCACCGTAGTAATTTTTCAGCCACGGCCAGTAGCAATTGATGATGGGTGCGTTAGGCATGGCCAAAATACCGCAGTCAAGTATAGCCTGCGGACAGAAAGCCGTGATTAATGACTGCTGTTTAGCCGAGTCCTGTTCCTGCGATATTGCGGTTGCCAGGACATCCAGGGGCTCACCCTTGGCGTAAATGGCGCTCATGTTGCTGTTCTGATAGTACGAGACCGGCATCGTCGGGTCGGCAATAGAAAGGCCGAAGGTGATGAGTCCGGTATAGGTCAGATTGTCTCTGGCCGCCGACTCTGCGGTGGCATTCATTGACACAATCTGGACGGTAACGCCGATCTTGGCCCAGTCGGCTGCGATAATCGTGGCTTCATCGGTCTGTTTTGCGATTGCCGAATCTACCGTGATGGTAATCGTAAAGCCGTTGGGATAACCGGCCGCGGTCAGCATCTGCTTGGCTGCTGTCGTGTTATAGCTGTATAGCGCCTGGATTTGGGAAGATTGTTTGCTCAGCGGAGTGTATGAAGGGCTGCTGCTGGGGACCGGCCAGGTGAAAATGTCGCCGCCGCCGTAGACATTTTGTGCGATGGTGGCGAAATCGGTGGCTTCGGTTAATGCCTGGCGTACCTGCAGGTTTTGCAGCGGTCCATTGCCCAACCTGTTCATTCTCATTACATCGATATTATCCGCCGGCCATTTTTCCTGGAT
>CAITCX010000327.1 GCA_903890885.1 uncultured Dehalococcoidia bacterium | reverse complement strand
GGACCGATTGCCATGGCTGACTATATAATTTCCAATGTGCATAATCTGGACTATCTCCTATTACAATCTCGTGTCGTAATCGCAAAAATCCTGAAACCTCCTCTTGCTAGAAAATAATATGGAAAATTTTATTCGCCCGGATTTCGATGAATATTTCCTGAAAATCGCTTCTGTAGTATCTGAACGGGCCACCTGCCAGAGACACCACATGGGAGCACTGGCTGTCAGCGACCGTCGTATTTTAGCTACAGGCTACAATGGCGCTCCGGCTGGTTTGAAGGATTGCCTGGAGTTAGGTTGCCTGCGCAATGAACTGGGGATTCCGTCCGGCAAAAGGGTGGAAATCTGCCGGGCTGTTCATGCAGAGCAAAACGTGATCATACAGGCCGCCTTACACGGTGTAAGCATCAAAGGCAGTACGATTTACTGTACTCATTCTCCCTGCGTCCTCTGCGCAAAAATGCTGTGCAATGCACAGATCAAGCGCTTTGTCAGTTTCGGCAGATACAACGATGACGAGTTTCTGACTCTATTTAAGGAAGCGGGCATACAATTCGAACTTAAAAATCCTCCCTCCGGTTCTATCACTTTCTTGAAATAGAAGGGGATTTTGACAAAACTGTTCGCTAACGTAATAGTTAATCCGGCAGCTGGAGCCAACTCCACTCATCGCAAATGGCCTGGCATAAACAGTCTGCTTAAAAAGGTGGGGCTACCTTTCGATTTCCAATTTACCGAGGGAAAAGGTCATGCCATTGAACTGGCCAGAACCGCCAGTGAAAAAGGCTACAGGTACCTTATTGCAGTGGGTGGTGATGGCACCATACATGAGGTAGCCAATGGAATTATGCAAAAAGTCAGTCCGGATCCAACCTCCCTCGGCATTATCTGCACCGGAACCGGCGGTGACCTCTCCAGATCTATCGGAATTCCACACGATTATAATCAGGCCTGTAACATACTCGCAAACCCCAGAGAAATCAGGCTGGATGTCGGCCTGGTTGAATACCAGAATATTGGTCGGACCCTCAAACGCTATTTTATCAACTCTGCGGGTATAGGCTTCGATGCGACAGTTGTAGAAGCTACTGAAAAGTTTCCCAAGTACTTCGGCGGAACATTACCTTATCTGGCTGGCTTAATTCGGTCCTTCCTTTTCTACCGCAACAAAGAAATCTCTTTCAAAGCGGGCGATCAGCCTGAACAAAAAGCCAGAATACTGAGCCTGGTGGTGGCTAACGGCCGGTATTTCGGTGGCGGGATGTTAATAGCACCCGAGGCTAAACTGGATGATGCTTTGCTGGATATGGTAATAATCGGTAACTTTGGAAAAATCGAACTATTGCAAAACCTTAAGAAAGTTTATGCCGGTACTCATCTTTCGCTTCCCAAGATCAGGCTTATCAAAGACAAACGAATTGTCATAAAATCTAAACAAAGGTTTCTGCTGCACGCCGACGGAGAAATTCTGGGAGAGGGTCCGGTGTCTTTTTCCCTTCTACCTAAAGCTCTGACAGTACTGGTCTAACCGGCGACGCTCGTTTCGCGTGCAACCTGATATTTCTTCAAAAGCATCAGCGACAAAAGCATAATAGGGAAGAAAACCAGCGCGCTGAAACCATTCTGAACCCAGATTATAAGCGGAGAACTTCCTACGCCAACCACGGTACTGAGACTTGTTTTATGGCTGAATACCATGATCAGGGCAGCAATCACTAGAACATACAACATCTGCCAGGCAATAAGCACAAACAACACACCGGCGATAGCGGTAGCCCCCAGCCCACCTTTGAATTTAATTAATAGAGACCAGTTATGCCCTATCACTGCGGCGAAACCGGCCATCATCATTACATTGGTTGAACCGGTCACAACTTTAGCTAGTATAACCGCGATCGCCGAAATCAAGATATCCAAAATAACCGTCAAAGCAAAAGGAAACACACCTAGTTTGCTATGCACCTCGGCGGCGCTAATACGTCCGTCGGGTTCGCCCCGCATGTCAATCCCGGCGAAGATGTAAGATATAATACAAGCAGCTGGGACTGAGCCGATCAGGTAAGCCATCACTATACACGCCAGAGCCAAAAACACTTTTTGCCTCCTTAAAATGAAAGCTTTCTTCCTTAACCATCGCTAATATTATGTTAACGTGTCTATTTTATGCCTATTATATCACTACCTGTCAACAAAATACATGGAAATATCCTGGCGCTAAAGGGTCCTTTTAACGTAGTCTTAGCGTGAAATGTTCTCGCCTTGATAAATACCTGAGTAGCCTTCCGTTTCTTCAGCCAGCTCTATAAATACCAGTTGGGCCACCCTGGCAAATCGCTGGATGCGAAATCCCGCCGGATTTAGGACGACCATAAGAGACTGGGAACGGCCGGAATAACCGGCATCCCAGACCGCCATATGGACAGTTACGCCGCAGCGCAGGAGGCTTGAACGGGGAGCCCCCAGCGCCATTACATTTTTTGGTAAATTAACGATTTCATTGAAGGTGATTACGTAAGAACCAGGCGCTAAATCAAGATACTGGTCCTTATCAAAAGCCAGAAGATTAAGGTTGGAAATCTGACGCTGAGCGTTAGAGACGGCTATGCATCCGCCGGACTGCATTGCTGCTACATCTCGCAGGGTCAAATCGAAGCCGTTAGGCTGTACCTGGTCTTCCAGTTTGATATAATCTGCTACCAGAGGCGGTTTTTGCTCTATCAAATGCAAAATATTCTGCCGGGATAAAATGGTTTTCATCCTTGATAACCCCACTTATTTATCATAATGGTTTACTTCCACAGATCTTCGATATCTTTTTCAACCTGTTTACTTTTCTCTGCTCCCCCAAGCCAACCAAAGCTTTTTAAAGACTCCGCCGAGCCATATTGTCGCGTCCGTACCACAACTGGCATCGGCACAGAATGTCCAAAGATTAAGACCTGCTGCTTGGCCTCTAGCCTGGACAACACTGAACGTAACTCGTTCTTACCTGATACACCTGTCAGGACAGCGTCTATATCCCGTTCATTATCCAGCAGACAGGTAATCTTGGTGCCGATCTGCGACATGACCTCTTCATCAATTCCGCTGGGACGTTGATCTATTATCAACAAGGTTACGTTAAACTTCCTCATTTCACGGGCGATTGTGCCGAAAATGGTCTGATTAGCTACAGCGGGATTCAGAAACTTGTGGGCCTCTTCTATTGTTATAACCAGAGCCTTGGGCGGTTTGGCATTTTCTCCTAGAGCCTTCTCCGTTCTCTCACGGTACTGGTCATAGATTCGCCTGGACAGCAGGTTAGCTACCAGAATATAAGCCGTTAGATCGGTATAACGCCCGAATTCCAAAACCACATTCATACCGCTGTCTAGATATTTTAGAATACGGTCAACTGCGTTTTCCCCGCTCTTTTCAGATAGAAACGCCAGACGTTTGATAGATTCTAACCCTCGGCGCAAATTACCAAAAGTAGCCTCATGAATATGCAGGCTCTCAAGAACATTCCTGGTTTCTTCCGTATTCTCCAGTGTCAAGCAGGTCTGGATCCACTTTCTTCCACTGTATCGCCGGGCTAGTTGATAGGCTGCCTGAACAGCGGCTTCAGTCAGATTAAGTGTTTGACGTAAAAGAGCGATATCTTCCGGTTCAATCTCGTCGTATCCAATACGCACCACGGCGTCAGTGCTGACTTTGCGGCGGCGGCTGCTCTCCTCATCTAAAGTAAAAACCGCCACTTTGTCCGGAAACAATTGCTTGAGAGCTTTGACCTTGTAACCGTTTTCACTTTGACCTTCCCAGCCGTACTCGCTGTGCATATCGAAAACCAGATTGACGGCGGAGCTTTTCTGCATCATCCCAATCAGCAGCATACGGGTTAAAAAAGTTTTCCCGGTACCGCTCTTTCCAAATATGCCGTTGGAGCGCTTCACAAATTCAGCCAAATTCAGACAAATCTTGGTCTCCATATCCAGCGGAGTGCCGATGAAAAACTTCTCTTCGTCTTCTTTGCCAAAAACCAATTCGACGTCCCTTTGAGAGGATACTTCTACGGGCGAAAAATGACTTGGAATGGTCTTGACCGGTTGCGGAGCATCTTCGGCCCCAACTACTCCTGCCCCGATAGTCAGCATTGGCAAGACATGCAGTGTACCAAAAGTGCTGGTGCCTGAAAGCACTTCGGATAGAAAAGGGTCGGAAGCGTCTGATGGCGATACGTTGATCTGCTCATCTACCACACCCAGTGTGACATCGGTTATCATCCCGAAAAAACGCCGTTTTTGGCCTTTTATGGTCACATAGCGACCTACCGCCATGTCCTCAACCGAAGCGGCACCATCCAGCCTCACATCGATGCCGTGTGTAAGTGAACCCGCAACAACTACCCCCAGCTTGTTCCCAAATAAAGTATTTTCACTGTTTTGCATCATTTTTCAATCCTTTCAGGATAGTTTTTAATTGAGCATAATCAGCACTCAGCAGCGTCGCCAGCTCTTTTCCAGCCAGAACCATAAAAGAGTGTTTTTCAGGCCCATATACCTGCCCCATTCTGCGCAGAGCAGCCCCCACCAATTCCTCTACTGATATTTCTAGTCTGGATTTCAAGAGGATGTTTAAAAAATCGAAGGTGCGGCTGAATTGCTTGACCTCTTCATCAGTGCATAAGTTCACGAAACCGTGAATACGGGCAGGTCTGGGCGGAAGATACCGGAAGATTTGTCCACCGGATTTATATCCTACTACCAGTCCAGAAAAATCACTCTTCAGCAGCTTCAATAGTTGCGGGCTGGCGCGGTAAATCTCATCCTCGTCCTGTTCATTTCTTCCCCGGGCGATAGGACGCCGGCCGGAATCGCCTGAGGCTGTCTCTGCCTTATAAACAATCCCATACAGCCAGGCATCCTGAGAGTCAGCACCCTGGGCTTCAAAACGGGTTTTAACCAGACTTCCTAAAGGAGGCGTCTGATACAGTTCATAGCACTGAGCGGTAAAATCCGTAGTGCAGGCTTCAATTACTTCTCCAACCCTTTGCTCTTCACCCATTTCACACCTCGATTGAGCATTCAATTGCAAATTTCGTTTCTTAAACCTTATTTTATTCTGGCCGTTTATTTTGTATTTTGGCCTCTGTTTTTTGCTATTGTTACCAGTGAATTTCAAAGTTTGAGACTATACCCAATGGTCTATATCGGGAATCGCCTATTTCAAGTACTAATTTATCCAGGGCATTTTCCTTGGTAATCAATTCCTGTTCCCATAATTGAATACGCTGGTAGTCCGCAGTGTCCCTGTGAAAAACCTTTCCTTCAATTTCCTGATTATAAAGTTTTACTTGTGAGTTATATGAACCCAACAGTTGTTTGTACTCCCCCCATTTCTGATCGTACTCCTCAAAGAAGGCGTAATCCGGTGATTTGGCATATTCCAACCCGATGGCGCCGTATTTTTTCCCCAACTCGAGATAGGCTACCTTATCCCAACTTCCCATAGCTATTTTGGAATCATTTTCCTCAACCTGACTAAAAAGGCTCTTGCCAGTACAATCGAAATAAACCGGGCCTAAATCGGTAGTCTCAAAAGCATCAATAGCGTGACCGATTCCCCCCTCTGCCCAATCGATACTCACGTAACCTGCCCGAATGCCAGCAGTCTCAGCATTATTATGTACAGTCTCAGCAAAATCGCTGCAGACAAAGGGGACTGCCCCATTCGGATTACCGCGGTCTATATATTCTCGCAGGTCTGTAGTATCTAACCGTATGAAGGTCAGTACCTCTTTAAAAGTGACGTCGACCGCTTCCGGATTATTTTTCAAGCGGATCGGTTCATCTCTGCCGTCCACTAACACTGCCCCATTCTCGTAAATATAGTTATGATTCTGCAACTCCTTCAGCAACATTTCACAGCCGGAAGCTGAAAGCAGCACCCCACAGACCATGATGAGAAAAATAAAAGTTAGATTCCTATTTTTCATCTGTAAATTTCTGTCCGGTTTCGAATTTTCACCCTTACACCCATCTGGTGCGTTTGCTGCGGCTCTTTGTAGAAATCTGGTCAGGCAACTTTTGTTCCACCAGGGCTTCTTCTACCAAGCCCCAGAATAACTCGCGGTCGGCGCCTGTTACTACCGCCTGCTCATGTGATTCGCTCAAAACCACTGGATAGCCCTGTCCCCTTTGGCACTGATCAAGCACTAAAGAATGGGTCAATTCCAGTAAATCCGGCCGTGTAGCAATCCATTCAGGGATCTCCACCCGGGCAATCTCATCTTCCACCCGCAAGTAGAAAAAATAAACTTGATGCTGG
>CAITCX010000326.1 GCA_903890885.1 uncultured Dehalococcoidia bacterium | reverse complement strand
CTTTCCGCAACTACCGCTTCTGGTCAATGGTCATATTCCTGGTAGCATTGGCCTGGCCGATTTTAATCGACTATGTTTTTAATTCCAAACTTCTCCAACCAGCTGGATCTACCGACCTGTTTTTCATCGCCGGCATTTTAAGCCTGACGTCTTTTTATCTCTTCAAGGACAACTATGTCAGCTTTTTTGAACTTTTCAGAAGAAAATAACCCCTGTTAGCTGTTTGAATAGGGATTACTCAATATCAGGTGCTTTCACGGATTACATAAGTTCACTTTCACTGGCCTGGATGGCTTTCTTTAGCTCTTGATTTAGCATGTCTGGCAGACCTTCGATATCCACTCTCAAGAAACCTCGTACGATAGTGGCAGTGGCCTCATCTTTGGTCAGACCGCGCGCCATCAAATATTCCACTTCTTCTTCAGCAATTTTACCCACTGCCGCTTCATGTGAGAGATCAATGCCGGATAAATTGCCCTTTAATTCGGGAATGGCGTACATCATACCTCCGCCATCCATTATCAAACCCCGGCACTCCAAATGGCCTTTAACATCCGGGGCGTTGCCTTCAATGTAGCCGCGGGCAATGATGTCACCACCGGTGGTGATAGCCCTGGAAATGACCTCGGTTTTACTGCCCCGGCCGTTAAGTAAGGTGCGAGACCCGATATCAAGATTCGAGCCTTTGGGGGCTACAAGAATGCTGTTAAACCGCACTACTGAATTCTCTCCGATACAGTTAGCCAGAGGATTCATTTGCAAAGAGCCCACCGGTTTCATCAGAACATAGTTGCTCATAAAGAGAGCGTTGTCTTCCACAATGATACCTGTACGCGGACGAACCGCAACATCAGGATGCCAATTGTGAATCATGGTGAAAGTGACTTTAGCGCCTTTCTTGATATAAAATTCAGACACGCCCAGATGCAAACCCGGGTCATGGCGTGGAGCAGTAGTACAGCCGGTGATAATGTGCAGCTCAGACCCTTCTTCAGCAATAATGATATTATGGACGTTCTGAATTGCCTGTTTCCCGGCTAAATATAAGCAAGCTTGCACAGGATAAATGCTTTTTTGTCCCGGCAAAACACGGATGAAATAGCCATCCGCCTGGTTGAGTTCTACATTGGCAGTATATTTGTCGGTATCCACTTTCACGGCCTTCCACCAGTAGTCCTGAAGCCAATCATACCTGGCCAACGCCTCACTGGTGGCCATAACTTCCACGCCCTCTTGTTGAGAGGAGAAATGGACAGGGGTGTTGTCCATTTGTATAAAAGTGCCAGAACTTCCAGATGGGTTATCCAAAATAACTCCTGAGGAAAGCATTTGCTCCTTATCCTGTACAGGCAGGATAGAGAGATCGGACTGATACGGCAAATCTTTCTCAGGATTGGTAAAACCGGATAAATCTAAATCACTGCCGTCAGCGGCCTTTTTGCTCAAGGAGGCTAGTGCTTTTTTTTGATGGCTTTCAGAAGACTTTATTTTGCGCAACTCAGGCAT
>CAITCX010000325.1 GCA_903890885.1 uncultured Dehalococcoidia bacterium | reverse complement strand
TATTCTGGAATTAATGTAATATAAGCTCCGCAGGCTTCCCCACCCTCCAGGGCCAGCCATCCGGCCGTACGTCCCATGGTCTCTACCACAAAAATGCGTTTATGAGAACCGGCAGTAGTTCGCAAACGATCGACTTCTTCTGTAATAACGTTAAGAGCTGTATCAAAGCCCAGTGTGTATTCAGTATCGGCCAGATCTTTATCAATAGTCTTGGGAATACCGATAATGTTGACACCGGACTGAGAAAGTCTGGAGGCGATAGAAAGTGTGCCATCCCCACCCAAGACGATCAGGGCTTCGATGCCCAAATCACGGATGTTTTTAATAACAAGATCAGCACTATTATTTTGCGGATCATAGGGGCTGTAACGGGTCGTTCCGAGCATGGTGCCGCCATATCTGTCCCAGGTTCGCACTTTTTCTTCGTCGAGGTGGATAATGTTCTCTTCAACAACTTTTTTAGACAAATCAGGAAAACTCAGGCCTTTAAAGCCATCCCGTATACCCAGTACCTCATAGCGGACACCTCTTTCACTTACCAGGCGACTGTCCATAGCGGTCTTTACGACCCATTTGAGAGCTGGATTAAGACCAGCACAATCGCCTCCACCAGTCATGACAGCAATTTTACTCGTTTTCATATAAAACACCCATATTAACCAGTATATCACGCGACGTCTGGTATATGAATATCCCCTGGTTAAAATGGTTAAATACAGATATAAGCCACGACTGGCCAGCCAAGTGGGGCAAAAAAGCGAGTTTTGACCATCGGCTCACTGCAGTCTAACCAGAGGATGCTCCAACTTTTTCCTCTTCTATTTTAGAGGAGTCAATATAAGCCTGCGCACACGGCAGGTACATTTGCTCAACATATTCTTTAAGCATACGGCGAGCAGAAAAAATGGGTGTGATTGAGCGGATGGACTCCTTGACCACCCTAAGCCAACCATGCGGAATGTTGTTGCGATCGCGTTCGTAATAAAGTGGAACAATAGTATTCTCCAACAAACTATACAGTTCACTGGCATCAGTCTTATCCTGGTCAGGTGAACAAACATTCTCATCAGCCCGGATGGCCCAACCATTGGCCCCATTGTAACCCTCGTACCACCAACCATCCATAATGCTTAAGTTGGGCACACCATTGATAGCAGCCTTCATACCGCTGGTGCCTGAAGCTTCCTGAAGAGGACGAGGGTTATTCAACCATAAATCTACTCCATGAACCAGATACAGAGCCAAATGAAGGTCATAGTCTTCAATAAAGGCCAACCGTCCCCTAAAATCAGGATTCCTAGCCAAATTGTAAACCTGTTGGATCAAGGTCTTGCCATGATGATCGTTAGGATGGGCTTTGCCTGAGAAGACAATCTGCACAGGACAGACTTCGTTCTGCACGATCTTCTTCAAACGATCAATATCCGTTAATATCAACCAGGGTCGTTTATAATCGGTAAACCGGCGGCAAAAACCGATAGTGAGCACTTCTGAATTAAGCATAGCACCCATAGCCAGGGCCTGAGAAAGCGAACCGTTGTCGCCTCTCCAACGGGCACCAGCGCGGTTACGTATTTCATTATTCAGTTTATTTTTCATCCATCGGCGCACGTCCCATAGTTCTTTATCGGGAATATTACTTACCTGGTCCCACATCGACTGATCATCCTGACGGTCCAGCCACTCTGGTCCCAAATAGCGGCTATAAAGAGAAGCCATTTGAGGAGAAAGCCAGGTGGGTATATGCACCCCGTTGGTGACTGAAATTATTGGCACATCTTTTTCTTCTTTTTCAGGCCACAGACCGTGCCACATGCTGCGGCAAACGCCGCCATGGAGTCTGCTGACACCATTACGCTGTGAGGCAGTGCGCATGCCTAGCACAGTCATGTTAAAATTTCCGCGGTCGGCGTCCTGAGTGCCTAACTGCAAAAAGGTTTCTCTGGAAATCTCCAGCGCTTTATAAAAATGTGAAAAGTATTTTTCTACCAGTGAATGCGGGAAGGCATCATTGCCCGCCGGGACGGGTGTGTGGGTGGTAAAAACCGAAGTGTCTTGAATCCTTTTCAAGGCCTCCGGAAATTCCAGTCCATCCTCTACCAGTTCACGGCAGCGTTCCAGCATCATAAAAGAGGTGTGTCCTTCATTACCATGCCAAACAGTCGGATTAATTTGAAGCTTGCGAAGAATGCGAACGCCGCCCATACCCAGAACGATTTCCTGCTGCAATCG
>CAITCX010000324.1 GCA_903890885.1 uncultured Dehalococcoidia bacterium | reverse complement strand
TAATATCTATTCATTTGATTTGACCTCCGGTAACCCAAACAATATCGATATGAAATATCCTGTCAGTAAATAAGCCTGGCGAGAGAGGTACGTTTAGTTGAACATTTGGGATATCGTATTATTGCAGCCGATGATCAACATACTCGTCGCGCTGTCTCATTTTCTATTCAGTAACTTCGGCATTACCATCATCCTGCTGACGCTGATTATCCGTTTCGCTTTGCTGCCGTTGACACTGAAACAACTGCATGCTACTAAAAAAATGCAGGATATACAGCCTAAGATCGCAGAGCTTCAAAAGAAATATGCCAAAGATAAACAAATGCTGGCTCAGGAGCAGATGAAGCTCATGAAAGAGTCAGGGGTAAGCGCTTCCGGCTGCGCCATCCCCATGATCATCCAGTTCCCCATCTGGATCGCCTTGTATCAAGCTATCATTCTGGCCCTGGCGGTTCATCCTGAGTCATTATTAAACCTCTCCCGTTACCTGTATGATTGGGCACTGCCCCTGGCCGTTCTGCCCTTGAATAACGACTTTCTGGGGATGAATGTGGCCAATCCCAGCGCCTTATTGGCTATCCTGGTGGGCGCCAGCATGTGGGCGCAGCAGAAAATGGTCACCAATTCCGATGGTCAGGATCCCAGAGTGGCCCAGCAGAGCCAGATCATGCTCTGGATGATGCCCATCATGTTCACTTTTTTCAGTCTTTCCTTCCCCAGTGGCCTGTCAATGTACTGGCTGATTTCTAATCTGTTTTCGGTAGTAGTCCAATATTATGTGACCGGTTGGGGCGGGCTCAGTTGGAAGAAAATGTGGCCAGGCTCTAAGAAAGAAACTGTTAAAGACAAGAGTATTCAGAAAAGAATATATCTTGAAGAATCCGGCAAGAAAGATAGTTCAACTTCAAACGCAAATAGAAAAGAAGGATTAAATGATGGAAAATCTGCAGATATCGGGCAAGACGGTACAAGAAGCGACCAAAAAAGCTCTAACCCGTTTAAACGTTGGATTGGACGAGATTGAGGTAACGGTAATTAAAGAAGGCCGCAGCGGTATTCTGGGATTGGGCGCAGAAGATGCCCTTATCAGTGTCAAGTTGTTAGTTCAGGATAGTCAGGGCAATGAAAATGAGGAGCTTAAAGCCGCCCGGAGTATTCTGGACACCCTCCTCAAAGGCATTGGAGTCACCGCCAATATCGAGATCCAGACACCTGAGTCGCTGGTGGATGAGGATGGGGAGGACAATCCGGTGGTCTTTAATGTAACCGGTGAGGATCTGGGCGGGTTGATTGGCAGGCGCGGGCAAACCTTGGATGCTTTGCAGTATCTGCTCAGATTGATTTTCGCCAGACAAACCAAATCCAAAATGCCCATCATGGTAGACATAGAAAGTTATAAACAGCGCCGGTTTGAAGACCTGAAAACTCTGGCGCTTAACGTAGCCGAACAGGTCAAAGCCAAGCACGCATCTGTCAGGCTGGAACCCATGCCGGCCTTTGAGAGAAGAATTGTCCATATGACTCTGGCCAACGATCCCGACGTAGCAACAGAAAGCATCGGGGAAGGGGAAGCCCGCAAGATAGTAGTTTCTCCTAAATACAAAAATAGCCGATAGGCACACTATAACCGCCAGAACTTAAAGTAACTGTTTACACGTTAAATTGAATATGTTAACCTGTTGTTAGAAAAGCCTTGATGGAGAAGAGTAAGAGTTCACCGCGCGTAAAGCGAGTCTGGAAGAGTGGAAGCAGGACCGCACGACCTCTGAAAATCACTCCTGAGCTGCCAGCCGAAAGTTCCGACGAGTAAGCCGGGCCGGTCCCGTCAACCGTTACCAGAGACGAGGACATGTTGATGTGTCTTTCCAGTCGCCTCTGTGATTAACGGAGGAAAAAGGGTGGTAGCGTGGATTTTAATTGATCCCGTCCCTGAGTGGGCGGGATTTTTTGTTACAGGAAGTGAAAAAATGTTTAAACCGGTCAACAGTAAAGTAGATTTCTCAAAATTAGAAGAAAATCTTTTACCGTTTTGGAAGGAAAAAGACATCTTCAAGCGCAGTATTGAAGCCAGGAAAAACAGCCAGCGCTTCACGCTGTATGAAGGCCCTCCCACTGCCAACGGCAACCCTGGCATACATCATGTACTGGCCAGAGTCTTCAAGGACGTAATTCCGCGTTACAAGGTGATGAAAGGCTTTTATGCACCGCGTATCGGGGGATGGGACACCCACGGCCTGCCGGTGGAGTTAGAAGTTGAGAAGAAGCTGGGTATTTCCAATAAGGTGCAGATAGAAGAATACGGCATCGCGAAATTTAACGAAAAGTGCAAAGAGAGCGTTTTTGCATATCTGAAAAACTGGGATGCTATGACTGAGCGCATCGCCTATTGGTGCGATCTTGAAAATGCTTATATCACCATGGACAACTCCTACATGGAGACGGTCTGGTGGACTATCAAGCAGCTCTGGGACAAAGGCTTGATCTATCAGGGCTACCGCGTTACACCGCATTGCCCGCGCTGCGGCACGTCCTTAAGCTCGCATGAAGTGGCTTTAGGCTATAAGGATGATACGGAAGATCCTTCGGTTTATCCTAAATTTAAAATATTCTCGTCCGAAAACGAGGTCATCTCTAATTTATGTAAAGAGAAGCCGGTCTATCTGGTGGCCTGGACTACTACCCCCTGGACATTGCCTGGCAATACGGCCCTGGCCGTTGCGGCTTTAGCGGAATACGCAGTAGTGGATAACGGTTCAGAATACTTGATTCTGGCCGCCGATTTGCGTGTAAAGGCAGGACTGGGAGAACAAAGCGTAAAGACCATCCTTAAGGGCAGCGCGGTATTGGGCACGCGTTACGAACCGCTTTACAATCCAGATAAATTCGGGGTAGAAAGGAAACGCCCCACCCCGATACCCAGCGCGGACGGAGTGGAGCGTAAAGAGTTCAGGGTCCAGAAAGCCGGGGATACTCTGAGCTATCCCGTAATTGCCACCGATTTTGTAACAATGGAAGACGGCAGCGGTATAGTGCATATAGCTCCAGCCTTTGGAGAGATGGACTTTGAGGCAGGGATGACATTCGGCCTGGATTTTGTGCAGCAGGTTGACCTGGCTGGAAAGATCACAGGCAATTATGCCTTTTCCGGAAAATTCGTAAAATCCGCGGATAAAGAAATATTGGCGGATTTGCAGGCGAGAGGTCTTTTGTATAAAAGCGGCAAGCTGCTGCATACCTATCCTTTTTGCTGGCGCTGCAGCACCCCTTTACTTTATTATGCCAAGCAGACCTGGTACATCCGTACAACCGCAGTCAAAAAACAGCTCATCGCCAATAATGAAAAATTGAACTGGTATCCGGAGCACCTTAAACACGGCCGCTTCGGGGACTGGCTGCAGAACAACGTCGACTGGGCATTCTCCCGCGAGCGGTACTGGGGCACTCCCCTGCCGGTATGGCGTTGCGAGCACTGCGGCAAGATGGATTGCATCGGCATCATCAGTGAACTGGCGGAAAAATCCGGCATCGACCCCGCCTCTTTTGAAAATACCACCCTGGGACTGCACCGTCCGGCAGTGGATGAAATAAAATTCAAATGCTCAGGCTGCGGCAATCAGATGAAACGGGCCAGCGAAGTGATTGACTGCTGGCTGGATTCCGGTGACATGACTATCGCCCAGTATCACTATCCTTTTAATCCTGACAGTAAAGATATCTTTAAAGACGGACGCTTCCCCGCGGATTACATCTGTGAAGCGGTAGACCAGACACGCGGCTGGTTCTACAGCCTGCATGCTCTTTCTACTTTACTATTCGATCAAAACTGCTTTAGAAATGTGATCTGCCTGGGGCACATCCTGGATGCCGAAGGCGAGAAAATGAGCAAGAGCCGCGGCAACGTAGTGGACCCCTGGAAGATCATCAATAAATATGGGGCTGATGCTTTGCGCTGGTACTGCCTGACGGTTACGCCGCCCGGCAACGTCAAGCGTTTTTCTGAAGACCAGGTGGCAGAGATCACGCGGCGCTTCCAGTTAATTCTCTGGAATGTTTATTCCTTTTTCGTAATGTACGCTAACATAGATAATTACCAGCCGGAAGCCAACCTGCGGTTTGATCCAGAGTCAGAACTGGATAAATGGATTTTCTCCGAGCTTAACAAGTTGATAGGCGAAGTGGATAATGATCTGAATAATTACGATCCTACCGCTGCCGGACGTAAAATGGAAAACTTCGTCAGCGACCTTTCCAACTGGTATGTGCGCCGGAGCCGCCGCCGTTTCTGGAAGAGCGAGAGCGATACCGATAAATTGTCAGCCTACAACACTCTGTACACCTGTCTGGTGACTTTCACCAGGCTGCTTGCCCCCTTTATGCCTTTCCTGGCAGAGGAACTTTACCAGAATTTGGTGAGGTCTGCTTTCCCTGACGCCCCCTTGAGTGTACATCTTACCGATTTCCCCGTAGCCGATACTTCCAGGATAGATGACAAATTATCCTCAGCCACCCAACTGGCCATCAAGGTTTCCAGTCTGGGACGGGCAGCTCGCAGCGGGGCAAATATCAAAGTTCGCCAGCCGCTGTCTAAAGTCGTGGTCGCGGTGAAGTCCAAAACCGACCGAGAGGGACTTATGAAACTGAAACCGCAGGTATTGGAAGAGTTAAACGTTAAAGATATTGATTTCGTAGATACCACGGATGAATTGAATCAACCCAATTATGCCTGCATGTTGGAAGGCGAAAACGGCGTAGCCATCTGTACAGCCGTTTCACCCGAACTTGAGATGGAAGGCATGGCACGCGAAGTGGTGCACCGTCTCCAGACCATGAGAAAGACCGCCGGTTTCGAAATCGCTGATCAAATTGTTACCCATTTCGAGGGCGACGATTATATTATGAAAGTGATGCAGGATAGCGCTTCGCTGGACTATTTGAAGCAGGAAACTCTATCCCGGGAATTGCTGGCTGGCCTGCCGGCCGATACCCTCTACACCGAAAGCTTCAAGCTAAACGGTCACCCTATCAAGCTGGGGGTAAGAAAAGCCTAGGGGGTCGTGGGAGCCGGACTCTGGCCCAGAGTGACATTAGCTGTATACTGGCTCTGTTCGCGCCAGTATTTTATGTCAACTGCCGAACCTACGCTGTGGTTGCGGATGACTTTAACCAGTTCGTCGACGCTGGCTACTTCCTGACCTGCGATGTTAACTATTATATCTCCGGTTTTAATCCCCGCAGCATCGGCAGGAGCACCCTTAACCACCCTGGTGATCAATACTCCTTTATCAACGGGCAACTTATAACGCAGGTAAACTGTCTCATTTACGGTGTATAACTCAGCCCCTAGCCACGGGCGGGTAATATAACCCTTGCTGATTAGCTCATTAATGATGGGAATGGCGACCTGGCTGGAAATAGCGTAACCCATGCCTTCCACACCTACCCGGGCTACTTTGATACTATTAATGCCGATAACTTCGCCGGTAAGACTAACCAGCGGGCCGCCGCTGTTCCCGGGGTTAATAGCGGCAGTAGTCTGAATGAGATCGTATAATGTCTCGCCGTTGTCCGCGGACACGGAAACCCCTTTGGCGCTGACAATTCCCTGGCTCGCGGCGATGCCCTGGCCAAGCTGGTTTCCAATAGCGATCACCCAATCTCCTACACGCATATTGGAAGAATCCCCTACCTTTAGAGCCGGCGGTAATTTATCGGCAGCAATTTTCAGGACTGCCAGATCAGAAACGGCATCGGTGCGCACCATATCCGCAGGGAAGTTGCGTCCATCTTCCAGCGTTACCGTTATACTATTGGCCCCTTCCACAACGTGATTATTGGTGACAATCAAACCGCCATTATCTAGAATCCAGCCTGAACCAGCGCCTTCCTGAGTGAAAGTCCCTCCGAAAAAATTCAAGGTGGGTACTTTGGTATTGATAGCCACCACAGACGGCCGTACTTTTGAGATGACCGAGGCCAAATCAGGCAGGACAGCCCCAACAGCACTACCGTTTGAAATGGGCGGAGCGGTATAGGCCGGGTTAATGGGTAGGGGTGACGCGACAATAGGCGGAGCAACGGTGGTAGTTACCGTCTGAGCGGGGTGACTGCTAAAGGTTATTTCCGGCAGCAAACAACCGGTTAATAAAGATATCGCTAATAAAATAATAATCAACCAGCACAATAATAATTTCGTTTTTATCATGGCTATAAATTCCCCGTAATATTAATAATAATTCAAAATTATTATAACATTATTAAGACGTGTTACGCATAAAACTCAGCCCCCTGCTCTTATGAACAGGGGGCTTCGTCAATCTGTGGGTTAATACGACACTAGAGAGAGACTTTAGGCAGAGTCTTGAGAGCTTCCTTCACCTTTTCATCTGGATACTCGTAATCGGGCAGCCGACCGGAATGATACTCCTCATAAGAAGCCAGGTCGAAGTGACCATGTCCGCTTAAATTGAAGAGGATCGTCTTGGCTTCGCCTGTAGCTTT
>CAITCX010000323.1 GCA_903890885.1 uncultured Dehalococcoidia bacterium | reverse complement strand
GGATACAGCATCGGCTATCGTGATAGTGTTTTTACCAAAGAGAGGAAATTTAACGTTTTTACGGTGGGACGTGCCAAGTTCGACCGCTGGTTTGCAGAGCAGGCCAGGAGGAAAGGTGCTTTAGTTGTGGCAGGCACCACCGTCGTAGATTTATTGAAAGACGCGTCAGGTAAGGTAACCGGGGTGGTTACCAACCGGCAGGACGGAGAGGTACAGGCTAAAATTGTATTGCTGGCTGATGGTGTCAATTCTCCACTGGCAGTCAAGGCTGGATTCAGACCAGAACTGAAAGCTGAGCATGTGGCACTGGCGGTCAAGGAGACCATTGAAATACCCGCAGAGACCATTGAACAGCGTTTCGGTGTTTCACAGGCAGATGGCGTTACTACGGAAGTTCTGGGAGAAATTACTGGCGGGATGGACGGCGTTTCCATCATTTATACCAATAAAAATTCTATCTCAATTTCAGTGGGCGCCAATCTTGCCGCTTTCGCTAAATCTAAAATGAAACCCTATGAACTTCTGGAAGCATATAAATTGCACCCCATGGTAGCTCCTTTAATAGCGGGTGGGAAAGCCATCGAATACACTGCTCACTGGCTGGCTGAAGGCGGCTACGACACAATTCCGAAATTAGCCGGAGACGGTTATTTAATTGCTGGTGATTCGGCCATGCTTTTTAATGCGCTGCACCGCGAAGGCAGCAATCTGGCTATGGCTTCTGGTAAGATGGCGGCCGAAGCTATCATCGCCGCTCTTAAAAAGAATGACGTTTCAAAGCAAGGCCTGTCTTCTTACATACAAGCCATGAATGACTCTTTTGTCATGAAGGACATGAACAAGTACCGCAACTTCCCGGGTTTCTTATATGATACCCATCAATTATTCAATGAACTTCCGCAGATGGCTCAATTTGCTGGAAGAGAGATGTTGACAGTCAATGGCGTCACAAAAAAACAGAAGCAGAAATTGATCATGGATGAGATTAAAAAGAAAATCGGTTTGGTGAAACTGGCCAAGATTCTCTGGAAAGGTTGGAGATCGGTAAAATGACAGTAAAAATAGAGGACAAGTTATTTCTGGACCGTTTTAAAGTAGATGAGGAAAGCCATCTAAAAATTATCGACGGGGAAGTCTGCAAAAATAAATGTGAAAGTCAGGCTTGTCTGTATTTTTGCCCAGCTTATGTTTACCGGCAGGAAGGCGACCGCATAGCTGTTAATCATGAGGGTTGCCTGGAATGTGGGTCTTGCCGCATAGGTTGTCCTAATCTGAATATCGAGTGGAAATTTCCCAAAGGTGGATACGGCATCAGTCATAAATTTGGATAAATATTGAAATAGGAAATTACAAATAAGAACGTTATGTATGGGGATCTTCGAAAGAGGATCTCCTCTTTTTTGTTGTATTTGCCAGAGCGGAGTACGGGGGTCCAAGCAAACCGTGTGGCAGGGACAGGTTTTCGCAAACTGCTCAAGCTAAGGGCCTGACTTATATCACATTCCGACTCGTTTCACAAAAAATAGAAACGAGTCAGCAAAAAAAAGGGCCCTAAAAGAGGAATTCGAAGCTAAAATGTTGACAGTAACGAGTGGAAATACGTCCTGAAACGAGTCAAAACGAGTGGTAAACGAGTAGTAAACGAGTAGTAAACGAGGCAAATTCAGTGGTAAACGGGCAGCAAACGAGGCATAACGAGATAAGAGAATTCAAAGGTATTATTCACTTGTTAAAGAGCCATGTACTCCAATAGCTCTATAATAGTACAAATGTTCTTATATTGTCAACAGGTTTTGGTGACTCCATTAAGCCTATAAACGCTCGAAATTGCGGATGGTGCGAACAAAGTTGACGGCGCTTTTAATAAGCATAAAAATCACAACCAAACTGAGAAGGGACATAAAAGCTATCAACCCGTTTTTAGTCAGTGTTGGCAAGGATTGAGAATCAATTGTAAACGGGAACACTTTGTAGACCAGGTAAACCGGCAGAATTCCAGTTGCAATCAGAACTGCTTGAAGCAGGTAATTGAACCAGCGCGGATGGTAAAACAAGAGCGCAAAATTGCCCATCATGCCCAGAATAAGGGCAAGATTGATGCCCCAGAGACAATTGACAAAGTCAGAGCTCAAAAACGGAATGTTAACCTGGACGAACTGGCTGTCCATAATTGCCCTAAAAATATTGGAACCAGGCGGGACAGATAGAAAAAATATAGAAAGTAGATTGTTAAAAACGTAAAGCAAGACTATACAAACGATAATCGCCGCAAAGTATTTAGCCCTTCGCTCAGGCACAGCCGAATTAGTTTCTAGTACGTTTTCATCATGCATATATTTGAGAGATCGTTTGGTATATTTCCCTACACTTTTCTTTTAATATTAACCGCGCAGACTTTGTATTCAGGAGTTTGTGAGATAGGGTCGCAAGCCGAATTGGTCAGGGCATTGGTGGGGCTTTCACTGAAATGGAAAGTCATACAAACAACACCGGGAGGCGAATCGGTGGTGACTTTAGCTTTAGAATCAACTGTGCCGCGCCGAGAAGTGACGGTGACCCAGTCACCATCTCGTATTCCAAGGCTCTCAGCATTGAAGGGATTTATCTCTACCAGTTCTTCGCTTCTTAAGCGATTCAGTCCAGGTACTTTCCTGGTCATGGTGCCGGTGTGGTAATGATAAATACTGCGCTCGTTAGTCAAAATCAGGGGATATTCTGTGTCCGTAACCTCTGCAGAAGGCCTATAGCTGAGCGGGATAAACTTGCCTTTGCCTCTGGTAAAATTTTCAGTATGCAGGATGCATGTACCGGGGTGTGTGGAAGAGGTACAAGGCCACTGTAAGCTCATTTCTTCCTCCAGACGTTCATAACTGATGCCTGACATACTGGGTGACAAACTTGCCATTTCGGCCCATATTTGTGAAGGATGGGAATAATCGAATCCTTTAACCCCCATCTTACAGGCGATCATACAACCGATTTCCCAGTCCGGCTTAGCTTCGCCGGGAGCAGGCACCGCTTTTCTTACCCGTTGAATGCGGCGTTCAGTATTGGTAAAGGTTCCGTCATCGGAAGCGAAACCAGCAGCCGGTAAAACGACGTCTGCCAGTTTAGCCGTCTCACTCATAAAGATATCCTGCACTACCAGGAATCCCAGGCTTTTAAGGGATTCGATAGTGTGATTCATATCAGGTTCACTTAAAACCGGGTCCTCACCGATCAAGTAAAAAGCCTTGAGCTTCTTTTCTCCAGCTGCTTTGTACATAGCTGTCAAAGTAATGCCCGGTTGAGGATTAAGAGTGCAGCCCCAGGCTTTTTCGAACTTAGCCCTGATATCGGGATTAGTCACACTCTGGTAACCGGGGAAAAGGTTTGGTAAGGCCCCCATGTCGCAGGCTCCCTGCACATTATTCTGGCCTCTTAGCGGATTGACTCCGCAACCTGGTTTGCCCACGTTGCCGGTTATCATAGCCAGATTAGCCAGTGACATTACAGCGTCGGTGCCGTGAGTGTGTTCAGTTATACCGAGGGTATATAGAATAGCCGAAGGGCCGCTGCCGGCATACATTTTGGCGGCGGCAATAATCTGTTCCACCGGTATTCCCGTTATTTCCGATACTCGTTCCAGTGGGAATTCTTTTAAGGATTCTTTAAGCGCTTCGAAGTTTTCACATTTATCATCGATAAATTTCTGATCTTGCAAGCCTTCATCGAGGATCCAACGAATCATGCCCATAACTAAGGCTACGTCCGTGCCAGGCTTAATTCTAAGCCAGAGGTCAGCATGGCGTACCAGCTTGATTTCCCGCGGATTGACGACGATTAGTTTGGTGCCTTGTTGGGCAGCCTGCTTGACCTTGAAGCCGATTATAGGGTGAGCAGCAGTAGTATTGCTGCCAATTGACATAATACAACCGGCGTTGCCCATATCTTCAATGTGATTGGTCATTGCGCCTGATCCGAATGTGTTGGCCAGACCGGCCAACGTTGGGGCGTGTCAAACACGGGCACAGTTATCAACGTTGTTGGTGTGAAGCACCGCCCTGGCGAATTTCTGCGCGATATAGTTGTCTTCATTCGAAGCACGCGAAGAAGATATTACGGCCAATTCCTCGGGTTTGTAGGAGGAAAATTTTCCAGCGATAAGCTCAATGGCTTCTTCCCAGGTGGCCTTTTCAAAGCGGCCGTTTTTCTTAATCAGGGGCGAGGTTAATCTTTCCGGGCTGTGTACAAAATCCGCGATCCCGTAACGTCCTTTAACGCAGAGCTTACCCCGGTTAGCCGGACCGTCAGGGTTGCCACGCACCGAGACGATTTTATCATCTCTAACGCCCAGAATAAGGCTGCAACCAACCCCGCAGTAGGCGCAAGTAGAGACCACTTCGCGGGTGGGCGGCAGAGATTGTTTAGGGGCCAAAGCCCCGACAGGGCAATGGGCTACACACTCGCCGCAGGACTGACAGATCGAATCAAATAATAACCCATCGCCAAAAGTGGCTACCTTCATAGAGTAGCCGCGATTGGCCATATCAATAGCACCGATGCAGGTTATTTCGCTGCATGTGCGTGTGCATCTGGCGCAAAGGATACATTTATTACGATCAAGATCAAAGAAGGGATTGCTGGTATCAACAGAAAACGATGGAGCTTTCTTGGGAAGACGGGTTTCCCGGATGCCTAAATAAGCAGCCACTTTTTGCAGTTCGCATTGCTGATCCTTTGAGCAGGTAAGGCAGTCAGATGGATGGTCAGCGATAAGCAATTCAACTGCAGTATGGCGAACTTTCTTGACAGCTTCGGTCTCTGTATGCACCTTCATTCCTGCTACAGCAGGGGTAGTACAGGACGTGGGTAAGCCTCTCATTGACTCTATTTCAACAACGCAGACCCTGCAGCCACCATAGGGTTTCAGATCAGGCGAGTGGCACAAAGTAGGAATGTAAATCCCGGCCGCCTGGGCAGCTTCAAGAACTGTTGCTCCAGATTTAACTGTGACACATTGTCCGTTAATGGTAAGCGTAATATTTTCCATGAGAACCTCGTTATTATTTAGTGTTTGGTTTACCAGCCGTTACCGGCACTGGTTTTTCCGGCACATTGATCTTCTCTCCGGAAACCTTTTTGACAGCCTGGAATCTACCCGGGCAAACGTCCAGGCAGGTGCCGCATTTGATACATTTTGACTGGTCTATGATATGAATAAGTCTTTTGCCTCCCGAGATAGCTTCAGAAGGGCAGTTGCTAGCGCAAATACCGCAACCCTGGCATTTTTCGGGTAGAATATAATAATCGGTTAGATCATTGCAGCTGCAGGCAGGGCAGCGGTGCTCTTTAACGTGGGCTTCATATTCCTCTCGGAAATAGCGCAAAGTGGTAATAACCGGATTTGGAGAAGTCTGCCCGAGTCCGCAAAGGGAGCCAGCCTTGATGCCATCCGAAAGGCTGATAAGTAGATCTATATCTTCCGGTTTGCCCCGGCCAGCAGTAATACGCTTTAAAATATCCAGCATTTGTTTAGTGCCCGCCCGACAGGGAACGCATTTACCGCAGGATTCAGATTGAATAAATGCCATGAAGAAACGGGCGATATCCACCATGCAGGTATCTTCGTCCATAACAACCATGCCACCTGAACCCACTATGGAACCGACTTTAGCCAGAGATTCATAGTCAACTGGTTGGTCAAGGTAGTTTTCTGGCACGCAGCCGCCGGAAGGACCTCCGGTTTGCACAGCCTTAAAGCGTTTATTGCCTAAGACTCCTCCGCCGATATCAAAAATAATTTCTCTCAAGGATATGCCAAAAGGGACCTCAATTAAACCGGTACGGGTTATTTTGCCAGCCAGAGCAAAAGTTTTCGTACCCTTGCTTTTCTCAGAGCCGAAACCGGCATACCAGGTGCTGCCTTTTTGCAGGATGGCTGCCACGTTAGCCCAGGTTTCGACATTATTGATATTAGTGGGTTTCCCCCACAGTCCGGATTGAGCAGGGTAGGGAGGACGCGGGTTGGGCATGCCTCTTTTACCTTCAATGGAGGCGATCAAGGCGGTTTCTTCACCACAGACGAAAGCCCCGGCGCCCTCTCTTAGTTCGATATCAAAATCCAGATCTGAACCCAGTATCTTATCTCCGATCAAGCCGCATTCTTTAGCTTGTTTAAGAGCAATTTTCAAACGTTCGATAGCCAGCGGTTTTTCGGCACGGCAATAAATATAACCTTTACGAGCACCGATGGCATGAGCACCGATAAGCAGGCCTTCCAGAACGGAATGGGGGTCTCCTTCTAAAAGGGAGCGGTTCATAAAAGCCCCCGGATCGCCCTCATCGGCATTACAAATGATATACTTAACTTCACCGGCAGATTTTCGACAAAGCTCCCATTTTATGCCGGTGGAAAAACCGGCGCCACCGCGACCCCTCAACCCCGCTTTTTTTAATTCAGCTATAACCGCTTCAGGTGTCATCCAGAGAGCTTTCATTAAACCGCTATAGCCGTCATGAGCTATATAATGGTTAATATTCTGGGGATCAATAAATCCGCAATTTCGCAGCACAATACGCACCTGGGGTTTCAACATCGGCAGATCGAATAATCCGGGTATGCCTTTGATTTTCTTATCGCCGACGGTGCCCAGGGCTAAGTCCGGGCGGGGATTATTATTGACCAGGTAATCTTCGATCAATTTAACCGCGATTTCAGGAGTAACATTTCCGTAGTAGATTTCCGGTTGATCGGGCTTAATGATAGTAATAACCGGTTCGATATAACAAGTGCCTATGCAGCCCACTTCAACAATAGTAGCCTTTATATTAAGACGGG
>CAITCX010000322.1 GCA_903890885.1 uncultured Dehalococcoidia bacterium | reverse complement strand
CTTAAGTACAGCTTTCTTTTATCAGAGGCTGCGCGTCGGTGCGGACTTTATCGTATCTCCGGGATTGAAACTGGTTACTCGTTTTGACGCCATGGAGAGAATCTGGGGCGGGGCGAGAAGTAATCAGGCGGATAGCAAGGGTGTTGTTACTGCAGCGGCAGACTCAGCAGGTACCCGCGCGGAAAATGAAAACATCGCTTTTGACTGGGCCTACATTGATTACGTCTCTCCTATTGGTATTTTCGACGTAGGTTTAATGGAGGACGGGAGAACAGGAACTGTTTTCGGCAACAGCTATACAACTCTGGGCCGGATAAAATGGAAAAACACCTTTGGTTCTTTTACCCTTGGTGCTGATATTACAAAATCAAAAGATCAGAGCTTATCCGCTGTTACTTCTACTGCGACCGCCACAGATAATGACAATAACAAGTATGGTTTGGAAGGCGTTTATCAATGGAAGGATGGCAAGGCGGGCATGAAAGTCACTTACTACCGCTATGCCGAAAATAGACCACCAGCATCAACAGGAGACAACAATAAAACTTACTTCCTTTTTACGCCGTATACTATTGCCAAGGTCGGCCCTGTGGATATACAGGCAGAAATCAACTACGCCACAGGCAAAGTGAAGTATGAGAACGGCACTGTAAACTCGGATGGTCTAAGTGAAGTGACAATAGACAATTTAAGCGGTTGGATTGACGCCACAGCCAAATTTGCGCCTGTCTATATAGGTGGCACCTTTGCTTACATATCGGGTGATGATCCCGGTACCAAGGACAAGCAGGAAGGCGGCACTTTAAACGGCGGCCAGGATTGGAATCCCTGTCTGATTATGTTTAATTACTACGATGTGGCTAATTGGGTAGGTACAGTTTACGGTTATGATAGCTCTAAAGTCACCGGTACGATGTCTAACGCCTGGTTCTTTCAGGGCAGGATAGGCGTCAACCCGATCCCCGAGCTTGATGCCATGCTCTCCGTTTCCTATGCGACAGCCGACAAGAAACCGGCTGGTTATATCGGCGGCGCCTATGGTACGGAAGTTGATCTTACCGGCACTTACAAGATTACCAACAACCTGTCCTACATGCTGGGTGTCGGTTATCTCTTTACCGGTGATTACTTCAAAGGTAAAAATGGAAACAACAAAATTGACGACGACTACATGCTCATCAATAAATTGATTCTTACTTTCTAAAAGCAGCGACATGGTATAAAGCGCTGCTAATTAAATTATTTACTGCCTAAGACTTCTCACATCGAACGAATGTGAGAAGTCTTAAAGCGGTTACAGATATAAGGCCATATAAACAATAACTGCCTTAATGCTAAACCACATTAAATTCTTCGGGATACCGGACAACGCCACGGCTATTCTTCAGCGCGTTTTCTGATAACTCCAGTGCCATAAAAGCTTCATCAGGCACATCAAAAGGCGCGGATATTTTCCAATTGCTTGCGGGCTTAAAATCAAATCGAGGATAATATGTTGTTCCTCCAGTCACAATGGCTGGACCAAAACCCATTACATTTACGCCTAGCGGTTGAAGACATCTTGCACAAGTTCGATCACGTCCCAGTTGTGTGTAGGCTTTGTGATCATAGTGAAAAAAGGGTTTGGGAGTTTGCATCTGGTTTTTTTGTATTCAGAATACAAAAAACACTTTTAGCATGATTCT
>CAITCX010000321.1 GCA_903890885.1 uncultured Dehalococcoidia bacterium | reverse complement strand
TGGTTATCTTCGGCCTGGTGGTGCTGGGCATCGGGTTCGGCTTTTTTACATCTCCCAACACCAATGCCGTTATGAGTTCGGTGGAGCGCAAGTATTACGGCGTGGCTTCTGGGATAATGGGCACCAGTCGCTTGCTCGGCCAGACTTTCAGCCTGGGCATAGTCACCCTGTTGTTTGCTGTTTTTATCGGGGCAGTTCCGATCGTAGATAAAAACTATCCGGATTTCTTAAAAAGCCTGCATGTTACTTTTATCATCTCCGCTGTGCTGTGTTTCGCGGGCATTTTCGCCTCAGCCTTTCGGGGAAGAGTCCGTGTTGAAAAATAGGCATATGTAATTCCTCTTTATCTTCTATTATTTGCTCTATCTAAGGTTTAGCATCGATCTCGATACGTTTTTCTGTATTATCAGACTTGAAATATCTGCGCTGAAAATACAGGGACACGTTCAACAGTCCTATTAGCACCGGTTCCCCCACGAGGGGTCTGATGACGTCGGCAAAGTCTTACCTGAACTATTAACAAACACATCGAAAGTTACCGCATTGTGTATAATATATTATACAACTTGCTAAATTAAATGTAGGAGGATAAATATGGAACACAAATTACCCGAACTATCCTTTGCCAGAGACGCGCTGGTTCCCTTCCTTTCCGTTGAGACTTTGGAATACCACTATGGCAAGCATCACAAAACTTATGTTGATAATCTTAATAAACTGATACCCGGCACTGAATTCGAGAAGCTGTCCCTGGATGAAATCGTGAAGAAAGCCTCCGGTGGAATTTACAACAATGCGGCGCAGATCTGGAACCACACCTTTTATTGGAACTGCCTATCGCCCAAAGCAGGCGGTGAACCCTCTGGAGCTATTGGCAGCGCCATTGTTAAGAACTTTGGATCGTTTGCCCAATTTAAAGAGAACTTCTCCAGTGCCGCCGTAACCTGCTTCGGCTCTGGTTGGGCCTGGCTGGTTAAGAATCCCGATGGCAGTTTGGCCGTAGAGGCTGCGAGCAACGCTGGTAATCCTCTAAAGGACGGCAAGAAACCGCTTCTGACCTGCGACGTATGGGAGCATGCTTATTACATCGATTACAGGAATGCCAGGGCTAAATATGTGGAAGCCTTCTGGAACCTGGTTAATTGGAAGTTTGTGGAGCAGAATCTTAGTTAGCTGAACAACTAATCATTAGTTCAGATCGGTTGACCAGGGTGTCTATTGCGGAAAATAGAGGAGGCAAGATGATTCCTGATCAATGGTACGTGGTTATGGATTCTACCCAGATAAGAGACCAACCGGTGGGTGTTCTCAGGATGGGAGAGAAACTGGTTTTCTGGCGTGATAACAGCCGGAAAGTGGTTTGCCTTCGCGATAAATGCGCTCACCGGGGTGCCGCGCTTTGCCTGGGCAAGGTAACCGGAGACCATCTACAGTGCCCTTTCCACGGTCTTGAATACTCTTCTTTGGGAAAGGTGACCGTTATCCCGGCTAACGGTAAAAATACTCCTGTGCCGGACCGCTTTCAAGTCCTGGGCTATCCTACCCATGAAGCACATGGTTTGGTCTGGATATGGTGGGGCGAAAAACCACCTCAAAATCTGCCGCCTCCCCAATTCTTTAAAGATATTGATGACAGTTTGTCGTTTGGCAGGACTTATGATTATTGGAAGGCT
>CAITCX010000320.1 GCA_903890885.1 uncultured Dehalococcoidia bacterium | reverse complement strand
TCTGCTATCAATTGGACTCTCATTGCTGGCAGTTCTCCTGGTTTTAAAAGGCCTCAGAGGCAAAAAAGGTCTGGATAAAAACTACCAGGCCTGAAATTAAGGGCATTGCGATAATCCTTGACATATGTCAGCAATTTACTTAGGTCTAGCCGACCACCCCCACTCGTTTGAATACACTTACTTGTTTTACAGCCTTGTCTGTTCTGTTGAGGACTGGACATTATGCTTTTTTCGCAGGGGTATCTCACGCATAAAGAAGTTCAAAACGAAGGCTATCAGTATTATAACCAGGCCAATAAGAAATCCCTGAGCTAAGGCTGAATCAAGGGATTGGCGCAAAGCCTTCAACAATTGGTTATATGCGGTAGTGCCCTGTGCCCCCAGGGGAGAAAGCAGGTTTTTTATTTGATTTTGGGCATCCGGGCTCAAGAGCACCTGTGGATTACTGGCCATGGCGGACAGCGTAGACAGCGGGATGACTGATTTGAGCATTTCGGGGATCCTGGTTAAAAAACTGGCTGCAAAGTTATTGGTCATAATGGTGCCGAAGACAGCCAATCCGAAAGATCCTCCAATAGTCCTGGAGAAAGCTACCGTAGAGGTAGCGGCTCCCAACACGTTGTAAGGAACGGCATTCTGAACCGCGATGGTATAAAGCGGCATAGTAATGCCCAGCCCGAAGCCCATCACCACGATATTGATTACTGCTGCGGAATAAGGGGTAGAAGCTGTCATGCGTGACAGCAAGAACAAACCCACAGCCATTATTCCCAGTCCAAAAATACCCTGGATGCGGTAATGCCCACCGGCCCGGGACAGCAATTGCCCAGATAACAAGCTACCGGAAACCTGGCCTAACATCATGGGAGTCAAGAAACTTCCGCTGGTGGTGGCCGACAGGCCCAGGACGCCCTGAAAAAAGAGGGGTATGAAAATAATCCCGCCGAACATGCACATTCCGGAAAGAAAACTAATGCCTAAAGAAACCGATATAATCGGGTTAGCAAAAAGGTTTATGGGGATAATCGGCTCGGCATGCCGCTTCTCGACCACAATAAAAATCCCCAACATGACCAGCGCAAAAAGAAAAATACCTATGATTTGTATAGAAATCCAGGGGTATTCCACTCCTCCCCATGTTAAAGCCAACATGGCGGGAACTACGGTAAGAATCAGCGTGGTAATGCCGGCCCAGTCTATGCGGTGTTTTAGGCTGTCCCGTTTCAATTGAGGAAAGAAGAAAATAAAGAGGACTACTATCAGGATCGCCAGAGGAATATTGATCAGAAATACCCAGTGCCAGGAAAACCTATCGGTAATAAATCCTCCCAGGGTAGGCCCGATAATAGAAGACAAGCCGAATACACCGGTGATAAAACCCTGATATTTGCCTCTTTCAGCCGGAGCGAAAAGATCGGCAATCACGGTAAAAGCATTAGCCATCATTATACCAGCTCCGATCCCCTGGAAAGCCCGGAAGCAGATAAGCTGGAGCATAGATTGGCTCAACCCTGAAAGCAGGGAACCAATCATAAAAATTATGATCCCAGCAATATAAAACCATTTTCGACCATATATGTCGGTGAGTTTACCTGTAATAGGCACTACGACGGTAGAAGCTATAAGGTAAGCCGTGGTGACCCAGGTATAGTGGGCAAACCCGCCTAGTTCGGCGATTACCTTGGGCATAGCGGTGCCGACTATGGTCTGGTCCAGAGAACTCAAGAACATTGCCAACAGTACACCGACGAAAGTGGTGAAGACAACCTTTCTGGGTAAAGAGCTTATTGTAATACCCGGGGCATGATTTTCCAAGTTAATTTGACCTTTTAATGTGGTTGATTATATTAGCAATGTTTTCATAAAATACCGGTTTATCATATCATAAACTTGAATTATTGAATAATCGGCCGATTTGAAAATGGCAATACTTATCTTTTGATCAGGACTTGTTCAGAGTTTAATTATTTTATTGAAAGTATATTGTTGTCAGCTTGATTTATGCTTGATCTGATGTAAAATATAGATAAGTTTGCGGTTAGAAGGGAGAAATACAAAAATGCTGGAAATAATCATTGTTCGTCATGGTGAAACTGCCTGGAACACGGCCGATATTTTTCGCGGCCGGGTGCCTATAGGATTAAGCGAACAAGGTCTGAAACAGGCCGAAAAACTGGGCGAGTATCTGAGCCGGAAAATAATTAAAGCGATTTATTGCAGCCCGCTGCAGCGGGCGCTTCAGACGGCCGAAGCGGTAGCTCTGCGTCAGCATGTTACGACTCAACCCCTGGAAGATTTAACTGACCTCAATTTTGGCAAATGGGAGGGTGTTTCCGTCCAACAAGTGAAAACCGAATACCCCGAAATTTACCAGTTGTGGCAGGAGAAGCCCCACCTGGCAAAGATACCTGAAGGAGAATCTCTTCTGAAGGCCCGCAACAGGGCTATGAAGGCCGTGCATAAAATAATAGCCGACAATCAGGAAGGAGCCGTGGTCATAGTCACTCACCGCATAATAACCAAACTCCTGGAGTCTGCTTTATTGGGGCTGGATGAATCTCATTTCTGGAATATCGACCAGGACACCTGCGGGGTAACAACTTTCATATATACCGGCAAGATTTTCATCTTGAAACACCATAACGATATCTCTTTTCTCAGTAACGGCAAACCCTGATGACTAACCAGGTCTGCATTACATTTGCTCATAGTAGCAAGATATTGGCTATAAGCGCAAGATAAGGAGCCCGATCAAAGCGGCCACAGCGATAGGAGGCAGCGCCGGCATGGGTCTGCCTTTTAAAAAACGGCCCTGAATCCAGTAGGCTGCAATCAAACCGATTAGGGTGAATAAGGCCATAAAAGCGTAGGACTTTATTCCGTAAGCAAAATATACTGAAGAGACCAGCAACAGAGGGAAACCAATGTCTCCTCCACCCAGTATGGAATACCTCCTGTCGGCGGGCGTCCCTTCCCCTATTCTGGTCAAGGCAGGTTCCTTCATAGGATTACGCCACTCCACAAGAGTTTTGGGAATCATGAAGGCTGGCAGCGTATTAGAATCAGACAGTTTATTGGCCATCCAGGTCATATAACCAAAGCGAACTGCCAAATAATCATAGACAGCCAGTGCCATGAGCAGAATCATGGAAGTCCATGGTGTGATCATTCTTCCGAATACTGCTCCCACGCTGACCATGGCCGCTATCATAACTACGTTTTGCATCCATACTCTGGGTATAAAATACCAGACGAGACCCACCGCAGCAGCTATAACCACAGCTGCAACCCACGGCAACCATAATACAGATATAACGAATATCGCCCAGGAAAACAAGAAAGCGAATAAAGCTCTTAACGCCAGCTTTAAAGCGAAAACCGGGATCACAAAAAGGACTATTCCCAGAATTACTATTACAACCAGGAAATAAATCAAAATTGGCCCCAGCGAAGAATAGGCAGGGGTTTGGGTTACTTCACCCGAAGAAGATGTGATAGTCTCGGGCCACAAAGATACCACCTGCGGCGGCTGCGAAGGAACATAAATCTGATTATTGTCTAAAAACGCGTTTTCGCGCGTGATAACCACAAAAGTAAGCAACTGAGCCGCTAAGAATATCAGAATGCTCCAGAAAACCGGATGCTTAAGTAAGTTCTTTATACGCATTTAATCACATTTAAATCCTTAAATATCTGAAATACCAACTGGCTGTTGGATTACATAGCGAAAAATCAATGAGCGGGTTTATCCGTTCCTTTTTCTTTCATTATAGCATTTAGCCTCGTGACTTCTTTTCGCAACCTGTCCTGGCCTCTAATTAAGACCAGCACATAAAAAAACAAAACCAGCCAGGCGATGCCAAAGACCGCAAACAGGAAACCCAGATTATCCATCTATTACACTCCTGAACTTATTAACAAACATTTCACACCAAATGGATACATCACATCAGATAAGTTGTTTGTAAATTTGTTTTATTTCGGATTCAATATCCTTATTGGTGAGCTTTAGCAGCAACAGAACCAGAAACAACACGCTAAAAGCCGTGATGCAAACCAGGAGCGTGTACAACATCGAAGGCGCTAAACCGCCTTCGAATATCACAGGGCTGGGATGATCAGTTCGCCAGAGAGCGACGGCCAGAGCCACCACAGGTACATCAACAAAACCAGCTATCCCTACCACGGCAGCCAATCTGGCACCCTGTTCTTTATTTTGCACATAGGAACGAACCAACAAGTAGGCAATATAAATAATCCAGAGAACCAGGGCAGCGGTGAGGCGCGGTTCCCAGGTCCACCAAACGCCCCAGATGGGTTTGGCCCACAGGCTGCCTGATATCAAAAACAGAGAAGTAAAGATAACTCCTATTTCTGCCGAAGAACTGGCCACCAGGTCCCATTTTGGATTACGCATAACCAGGTAAACAACGCTACAAATGAAAACAATGAAAAAGGCCATAAAAGCCAGCCACGCCAGCGGCACATGAAAATAAAATATCCTTTGCACAGCTCCCATAGTGGCCTCAGTGGGAACATAAACGAAGATCATGTACAACGCGGCTAACATGAGCAGTAATCCAAGTACGGTTAAACCTCTGAGGTAACTTGTCCTCATGCTTCACCTCTACTCTTCGATAACAAAACTGAAAACCCAAAAGGATATCACTAAAAAAATTAGATCAAAAGATCCGATTATGAGCAGCCAGTTAGTTATATCTGTCCAGGACTTTCCCTCCATGGCCAAACCCGTAGCTTTAACTGCACAGATTATCACTGGAATCACAATGGGCAAAAAGAGAACCGGGAGCACCAATTCCCTGGCCCTGGTTTTCACAGCCAGGGCTGAAAACAACGTACCGCAGGCCACAAAGCCTACCGTAGAAAGCAAAGTAATTACTAGTATTTCCCCTGAAAACACGTTCAGATTGAAAAGAAAGGCAAAAATAGGCAGGGCTATGACTTCAACAACTAACAGGAAAACCAGGCAGCTGAGCATCTTGCCCGCATAAATAATATCACGGCTGATGGGAGCTACCATCAGGCCTTCCAAACAGCCTTCTTCTTTCTCCATGATAAAAGCCCGGTTAAGGCTCAATACCCCGGCGAAGGCAAAGGTAACCCACAACATGCCAGGGGCAGTTTTACTGATCACTTCATTGGCCGCTCCAAAAGCAAAATTGAAGATCAATATAACCAACAATACAAAGACCAGCACCGAGCCAATTATTTCTCTCGCTCTAAATTCGGAAATAATGTCCTTGCGGGTGATAGCCAATACCTTGCGCCAGAATGCCATCAAATTACTCCCGTATAAAGTTTATAGGCTTGCTTCAATCCAGCCAAATCAAGATCAGGCTTTTTCCCCTGGAATACTATCTGGCCCCGGACCAAAATTACTACCCTGTCAGCCACCTGCAGTCCTCGTTCCAAACTGTGGGTAGCCATTATTAACGTGCGCTTTTCTTTATCGTTGTTTTTCAAGACTTGCCAGAGAAGATCAGAAGCCTGTTGGTCCAAACCGGTTTCAGGTTCATCCAGAAGAATTATGCCTGGCTTATGTAACAAAGCCCTGGCTATGGACAACCTTTGCTGCATACCCCTGGAAAGAATCCCGGCATAATCATGCAAACGATTTTGCAGACCGACCAGGGCTAATACTTCCAGAATTCTCTCTCTGGGCACATCATAGAGCCTGCGATAAAAATCCAGGTTCTCGAAAGCAGTCAGATTATTATAAAGGAACGTATTGTGAGTGACTACACCGATTTGCCGTCTGACCTTCTCGGCCTCACCTCTCGCGCTCAGCCCGTTAATTAAAACAGTCCCGGAGGAAGGATTCATGATAGAGGCCAAGATCTTTATCAGGGTAGTTTTTCCCGCACCGTTGGGCCCAAATACGGCTAGAGATTCACCGGCGGCTACCTTAAAGTCAACCTCTTTCAAGGCCACCTTTTCATTGAACGACTTGTAAAGCCGGTTGGCCTCGATAGCAAAATCCTGAGGGCCCGCTTGAATTTGATCAGTCACTTTCTTTCTTTTCCTTTCTCAGTTTCTGATACTCCGACTTGCTAACGTTGCCTTCCTCACTATTCTTTCGATTTGGCCAAAAAGTAATCAACCCGCCTAGCAGAAAAACCCCGCCACCAATCCATATCCAGCTTACCAGCGGGTTTATCATCACTTTAAAGTCAGCAGTCGCACCTGAAGCGCTCCAACCCTGCAAAATAACATAAAGGTCTTCAACCAGGGTTGAGAGTATCCCTACTTCTGTTACAGACTGTTCCTGGCTCTTCTGAAAATATTTTTCAGTTTTAATTTTACCAGCCAGCACTCCGGATTTAT
>CAITCX010000319.1 GCA_903890885.1 uncultured Dehalococcoidia bacterium | reverse complement strand
GTCACCTTGCCCAGCCATGATCCGGGTGTGACCAGTGTCAGCGTCACCGCCGCGGCGGTTCCTCCAGTCGGTGCGCCGGCCGGATTTACGCCTGGATCGGCTTATGTTGTTGATACAACAGGCACCGGGTCATTTACCCTGTCCTTTACGGTCACGGATGCTGCGCACACGCAAATATATAAAATCAATCCTGACCCGCCGCATAATTGGATTCTGCAAAATACCAGTGTATCCGGAAATATTATTACCTTGACATTGAAAACGGGTGATCCAACCTTCGTCTTTGGAACATCACCAGTCTCTACGGCAGGTCAAACCTGGAAGCTGGATTCTGAAACCACCTTAGCTGATAATACCCCGCTGCCTGCCGGTTACTTTGAAATGGAAAAGGCCCAGGGACCGGATGACAACGGGCAGACCGGCTCAGTTAGTGTAGCCTCTCAAAACAACCTGACCTGGCTTGCCGATCAAAAGGCGGCAGCCGATGTCACTTTCTCAAGCGGGCAGTGGACTATCAAATTGACCACTCCGGATACGGACTGGAGCAGCGCCTGTTCCGCCCAGGTAGGAGATTATACACCTGGAGGCGCTTTTAGCGCTTTTAACTCCACCCCTGTTTCCGGGACCTACAATGGCGGAATAATCACGATCACACTAACAGCCGGAGGAACGGTAACTAAAGATCATCAGTTAGCCTTAAAAATATTCAACAATAACGGCACATCGCATACTATTACAACCACCGGCAGTTCGTATCTGGCTTCGCCTTCCAGTACACCCCCTTATCCGGTGCCTGAATTGGCAGCCGGGGTCCTGCTGGTCCTGGGGTTAGCTGGACTAAGTAGCTATGTTGTGATAAGAAGGAGAAAACCCACTCGTATGCACATCGGGTGATGATCTATTAAACAAAATAAGAAGAGCCTTTGAGAGAGAAAGAACATGAAAAATAGAATTAGAACCGCAGCTTTAAGAATAGGCATCCTGTTTGTGACACTTGCTGCGCTGGTGTCAGGGACGGCTCTGCCGGCGGTGGCAGCCGGACCAACTAACCCTTCAACCCTGCCCAACATTCCATTTCATAGTGTGCAGGGGCCGGTTCTCAGTACAGGTGCGAATATGTTGGTTGTGAAGACCGGCAGCCAGACTCAGGTTACGGTCAATGTAGACCGGAATACCCGGTATTTCTTAGTTAATACAGGTAAACCTCAAAACCCTGTTAATAACCCGGTAACTAAAGCTAATAATCTTAATAAGCCGGTGCAAAGTCCGCAGCAGCGGGCCAAAGATCTCATCCAATCACATCTTCCGGTAATGCCCATCAACAATCCAGGCCAGTTCTCGGATATCAAGGTTGGGGATCGGGTCATTGTCCGGGCTGATAAAAACAATCTGGCCCAACAGGTCCTGATCATCAAAGCCCCGGTAAACCGGATAGTTAAAGGCAGTATTTTGTTAACCGATCCGACTCTTATCACAATCACCCCCGCTGGAGGAAGCCCCATTACTCTAAATGTAACCGGCGCTACCCGCATACTTCCCAAAAATCAGAAGTCAATCTCTGGCAATGCCGTAGTACTGTATAATTCCACTAATAATAATGCACTGGTGGTGACTATCCAGACAACTGCGCTTGCTCCGAAACCCGCAGGTGTAAACAAACATTAAGTCGCTTAAATTAGGGCAATCTTCGAATAAGGTTGTATTCGCTGGACGATGAACGGTTCCATAGTAAAAAGCTTTGCTCATTCTTTAAGAGTTAAATCTATTGTTTTGTAAGTTATTAAGCAAGCCTCTAAAGAGTTGGGTAAAATAAGTCCTAAAATTAGCAATAACTAAATAGACTTCTCTTTGGGTATAAAACAACGCTTGCCTTGATTTAAGCTAATGAAAGATTTGGGTTTTTCATTATTACTTGAGGCTCCAGATAAAAACTCAAATTATATAATCAATTTTGTGACAAGGTATCATCGAATCTGCGGATAGACAAAACAAACATAATCCCTTATACTTTGTATCTATTGTTAGATATGGGCTTTTTCTTACAAGAAGTTGCAGAAAATCTAGAAATCATTAATGATGATTTTGATAAGAGAGATTCATCTGATTTATCTCGACTTTCAATGTTTGGGGAGAGCAATTCATGAAACTAAAACCATTATCAATAACATTATGCCTGGCTCTACTAGTTGTGTTCTTTATTACCCCAGCTACCCAGGTGGCTGCGGACAGCACCTATACAGACGCAAATTCTATTACTTACACGTTTTCTGGTACTGCGGCAACCGTTACCGGCTACAGCGGCTCTGGAGGTGCCGTTAATATTCCAGGCATGTTCACCTTAAACGGAATACTCTATACCGTAACCGGCATCGGCGCAAATGTCTTTTACTGCAAAGTAGAAATTACCTCCATAACAATTCCCCACAGTGTGACGAGCATTGGTGATACCGCATTTGAATTTTGCAACAAGCTCACCTCTTTAACAATACCTGGTAGTGTGCAAAGCATAGGTATCAATGCATTTAGTGGCTGTTCTGGTCTCACCTCCATAACGATTTCCGATGGTGTGAAAACCATTGGAGGTGGCGCATTTGAAAATTGCTGGCGTCTTCCCTCGATAACGATTCCAAATAGCGTGACTACTATCGGCGGAAGCGCATTTTACGCATGTGCGAGTCTTACCTCCATAACGCTCCCCAATGATATCACTAACATTAGTGAAGCTGAGTTTAATGAATGCACGAGTCTTAAATCTATAGTGATTCCCAGCCAAGTGACAAGCATCGGTCAATTTGCATTTTGGGATTGTACGGAACTCAAGTCTATAACGATTCCCGAGGGCGCTACCATCATCGATTATGGTGCGTTTGCGAACTGCACGAATCTCACCTCGATAACGATTCCCAATAGTGTGACAACCATTGGTGGAAGCGCGTTTTTTGAATGCGCGAGTCTCCAGTCTATAACGATACCCAGCCATGTGACAAGCATCGACGAATATACGTTTTACGGCTGTCCACTTCTCAATTCCATAACAATACCCAGCCTTATGACAAGCATCGGTCAATATGCGTTTTACGGCTCAGGCCTTACCTTTATCACGATACCCAGCAGTGTGACCGAAATAGACGATTATGCGTTTGCAAACTGCAGCGGCCTTAAATCAGCCTACTTCCTGGGCAATCAGCCTGCTTTAGGGATGAACGTTTTTAGCTATACTGATCCAGGTTTTATTTTATATTGCTACGTAAGCAATGCATCCAACTGGTTGGGCTTCACAACCTATCCCATGGAAATATTCTGCACTCTGACACTTAATCTCAAGGACGGAAGCGTGCCTATGGGCAGCCAGGTAGTTGTGGATAGCAGTGCCCATATCTCTGCTCCTGCCGATCCGGTCCGCAGCGGTTACACTTTTGGAGGTTGGTATAAGGATTTAGCCTGCAAGAATATCTTTACCTTCAATACTGATAAAGTGACCGATGATATCACATTGTATGCCAAATGGACACCTACTACTTATACTGATTCGAAGCCTACTAAGGGTGGTGAAT
>CAITCX010000318.1 GCA_903890885.1 uncultured Dehalococcoidia bacterium | reverse complement strand
ACATTTACTCTATCTCCTTCCAAAATTCCCACCATTTTCTATTTTTGAAATTTTCTATTCTTAATTGCCGTTTTACATTGAATTCATCTTTTAATTTCTGTAATTCTTTTTCTGCATTTTGTTTACTTTCCTCTGTTAGTTCGTCTTCAATCCATTCTGCTTCTTCCACATGATAGACGATATCATCATTAGCATCATTGAATTCTCTTTTATTAATGGTAAATATTTGTTTCATAGGCGTTTTCCCTGGTATAGCGGTAATAGCAAGCTCATCTCTGCCGGACCTGGTTGTTACAGGGATAACCGCTCCTGATTCGGCCAGCACCCAGCATCAGATCACAGTATCTATGACGGTGCAGAACCAGGGACTTGGAGACGCCTATTATAGTGGCAACTGGTGGGATAAAGTTTACCTGTCCACGGATAACCTGTTGGACAGCTCCGATACATGGTTAACTTGGGACGCTCATTCCCATCTGGCGCCCGGCGACAACTATACCAACAACTTCACCTTTACAATTCCCAGCGTTGCTGCCGGTGATTACTACCTCCTGTTTCGCACCGATTGGGGTTACTATTCACCAGGCAGCAGCGAAAGTTATCTTTATGAATCCAATGAAAATAACAACATGCTGTCCAAATTGATTACCATTTATTATTCTGTAGATGTCAGCGTAACTTTGCAGGGCGGTGGGCGTCCGGATGAAGGTTGGGTAGTACCTTTGACCGTCAAGTTCTTCACTCCTGGCTCCGATGTTCTGACGGCACCCCCATTGTACACTTTCAATTTGATCACGGCAAAAATCGACGGCTTTGCTGTAGCAGAGGCCAAAAGAATAGTTCCCGGCATCTATGATATTAGCGCGGCTACTACCCATTGTCTGACCAATGTTAAAAAAGGCGTGGTGATCACAGGCTCTGTAGCCGTAAATCTGGGTACTTTGCTGGAAGGCAACGCCGATGATAGCAACGCCATCAACATCACCGATTTCGGCATCCTGGCAGCTTCATACGGTAAAAGCTCAGGTGATAGCGGCTATAATGCCCAGGCTGACTTTGACCGCAGCGGATCAATCAACATCACTGATTTCGGCTTGTTGGCGGCCAATTACGGCAAGAGCGCGCCAATAGTTGTACCGTAGAAGAAATATACGATGAAGAAGAAGTTGAGAGTAGTTAGCAGCAGGGGTAAATCTTAACGATAAGTATCCAGCAATCTATCTTGAAACTAGGCGAGGTCAATATGGATACCCGCATGATGAAAGGCAAATTACTCTGGAAAATGATATTTGCGTTTTATCTGGTGGTATCCACTTTGTGGATAAATGTTCCATCGGCCTCAGCTGCCAGTTTTAAGGTTCCCGGTGACGTAGGGGTCACTAACCCTGATCTCATGTCTGCCACTTTGACGGGCAGTTTCAATTATGCGGCGTCTATCGCAGCTAGTAATATCTTACCAACAGTTGACCCGCTAAGTGCTGGCACAGCTCATATCACAGCCAGTGCCGGCGGCGTTACCAGCAATCAGGCCACTCCGATGGTGACAACCGTAACTTTAACGTCTATTCGCCTGACGCCGGTTAATGCTTCTATCTTCGTTAATAAGACCCAGCAATT
>CAITCX010000317.1 GCA_903890885.1 uncultured Dehalococcoidia bacterium | reverse complement strand
GGTGTTGTCACTTATTCTGATGGTGGCATGGATAACGATGGGTTGCAGCAGCCAGTCGTCTGTGGAGAAAGGCAGCCCCTATTCAAATGCAGCGACTACCACAATGGCGTCGAAGCAGTATGACTCCGGTATCAATAGACCGGCTGCTGCCCCGGCTCCCATAGCCGCTGGCAGCCCTGCCGATTCATATGAGTTTTCTGCCGTAACACCGTCCAGCGGTATCGCCAACGGAGTAGACCGCAAGGTAATCCGTACTGGCGCTGTTCAGCTCGTGGTCAAGGACATTACCACGGCTCTCGATAATATTAAAAAGCTCGCCTCTGATAACGGCGGATATGTGGTTTCCTCTCAGAAGTGGAAAGAAAATGAAAGAAACTTCGGCTCCATATCAATCCGTATTTTAGCTGAAAATTACGATAAAAGCCTGGCTGAACTGAGATCGCTGGCAATCAGCGTTACATCAGAAACCAGTTCCAGTCAAGATGTAACCGAGGAATACACCGACCTGTCCTCCCGGTTAAAGAATCTTGAGGCTGCCGAAGCACAGCTGTTGAAGATCATGCAGGATGCTATCAAGACTGAGGATGTTCTGGCTGTACAGCGCGAATTGACTACAGTTAGAGGAAATATCGAGCAGACCAAAGGCCGTATGCTTTACATCGAGCGCACTACCTCCACTTCCTTAATTAATATTAATCTTAATGAAGCGGTTTTTGCTCTGAAGTTCAGTGCTGACAAGGTGCGGGTCAACACCAATGAGTTTGTGACCTTTATTCCCCAGGTAACCGGCGGGTTTGAGCCTTTCAGCTATCAATGGGACTTTGGTGATGGTGAGAGAAGCACTGAAATGTCGCCCAGACATGCTTATAAGAGGGGTGGCACCTATTCTATCGGGTTGATAGTAACTGACGATAAGGGGTACACTAACCAGTCAGTCCGTCCCGAATACATAAATGTCCAGAGTAATTGGAACGCCGGAAGCGTGGCATCATCTGCCTGGAATGCCTTGAAAGTAGTTGCTAAAGTTGCGGTAAATCTCTTGATATGGATCGTAACTTTTATACCAGTATGGATTGTTATTGGTGCGATCGTGTGGTTAAGCCTTTACCTGAAAAAACGAAAAAACAGAAAGCTGCCTTAAAGAAAGTCCAGGCTCAGGAAAAATAATGGATCGCGTTAGCAAGTTCCGAATGCTCAAAACGTAAAGCTGGGTTTACTCAATTTGTGTTAGTATTACGGAGTTATAATTGGTAACCTAAAATAGAGGAGAAACAGGTTTAGACTTGAATAAAATCAAGACCACCCATATGGAACAACACCCCAAATCAGCAGAGAAAAAACCGAAAATAAGGCCACAATGGCAGTTAGTTCTGTTTATTCTAGTCGTTGGTTTGATTTATTGGGGGCTTTTTAACACCGTCTACGTTACACCGTATTCAGCCAAGGGTATTTATTTTGATTATGCCTCATTAATTAGGCAGGGGCAGGTCCCATATGCGGATTTTAAGGTGGAATATCCGCCTCTGGCTTTGTTGTTCTTCATCCTTCCCAGGTTGGTTTCTTCAGCCTTACCCGCATTTACCTTTTTCTATAAAGCCGAAGTATTTCTGGCCCTACTTATTGGTTTATTCTTGATTTATAGGTTTGCCAGGCGGATGGGCAAAGCGCCCTGGAAAACCATGCTGGTCTATGTTCTGTGTATTGTGGCTATCGGGCCGATCCTGGCCGAGCAATTCGACATTTTCCCGGCTGTTTTAACGCTGGGATCGCTTTATGCGTTCACAGCTGGAAAAAACAAGATGGCCTGGGCACTGCTGGCGCTGGGAGCTTTGACCAAGATTTACCCGTTGTTTCTGGCTCCGGTTTACCTGGTGATCGCTGTGCGCAATCGCCAATACCGCACTGCCGGTGCGGGTATTTTGACCGCAGTCTTGATCGGCGCGGTTTTTGCCGTTCCTTTCGTGATAATGGGTTCTGACAGTATAAAAAGCCTGGCGGACTATCACCTGCAACGCGGCATCCAGATCGAGAGTACCTACAGCTCATTTTTATTAATGGGTGATAAACTGGGACTGGACCCCGTTAAAACGGTCTTTAACTTTGGTTCATGGAACCTGGTTGGAAGAGCGGCGGAGGTTTTGTCTACACTGTCCGGTTATCTTCTGATGGCATCATTATTGATTGTTTACTGGTTTATTTACCGGCGCACCAAGCCCGGCAAGAGCCAGTCAACCCGCATTGGAGCTTACTCTTTGTTGGTTATTTGCCTCGTTTTGATCACCAGCAAAGTCCTTTCTCCTCAGTATTTGGTATGGCTGATTCCCCTGGTACCCTTGTTCGTGCAGCGCGGCCTGTATATTGTTTTAGAGGTTTTTATTATGACAGGAGTGGTCACTTATTACTTGTTCCCCCATGCTTATCTGGCTCTTATTGATCTTCAGACTGTCCCGGTGATCTTCCTGATTATCCGGAATTTTCTTTTGGTGGCCTTGACCTTGTTGGTCGTGATATACCTCCATCGGATGAAAGCCTCGGAATAGATACCTAACTGTACCTGTATCTACGGATTTGGTAAAATAACAGAGTAGTTTGAGCCTTTACAAATGGTGAACAGGGGTGGTTGATGGCTGTTATTCACATCCGGACTGTGCCTGATCCGGTATTAAAACAGAAAGCTAAAAAGGTTCCCGGCATGGATCCTTCTATTCGTAAATTGATCTCTAACATGATTGATACTATGTACGAATACAACGGGGTTGGCCTGGCCGCTCCGCAGGTGGGCGTGTCTTTGCGCATCGCTGTGATCCGTCTGCCGGAAGAAGACGCGGAAGAGATAGTATTAATTAATCCGGAAATAATAAAAAAAACCGGTGAGCGCGAAATTGAGGAAAGATGTCTCAGCGTACCCGGTTATGAAGGTATTGTCAAACGAGCCCTCCATGTGACCGTTAAAGCCCGGGATGAAAACTTTAAAGAAATCCGCCTTAAAGGCGACGGTTTATTGGCCCAGGCGCTGGAACATGAAATAGAACATTTGCAGGGCATCCTCTTTGTCGACCACCTGGTTTCTCCAGACTCATTAATCAAGTTGCCCCCCGCCGGTACTGAAACCGAAACATAGATCTTCTGGTTCGTCCTTCTTATTGATCCTCTATTTTGGGGCCGCAGATTGCCTGTTTATTACGTTGCGCCGATGGACATATCGTTCTTGCCAAAATTGGCGGCTTTAGCTTATAGTTTAACCGTGGAATTTTAGCTGGATGGAGCCATTATTCATTGCAAATAGAAAATCAAAAACTGACCATTTTGAAGCAGGTTAATGCTTTCCTGCTTCAGCGTCAAATCAAGGTTTATCTAGTGGGTGGATTTGTGCGCGATCTATTATCCGAGCGCGAGAGCGCCGATATCGACCTGGCAGTACAGGCCGATTCATTAACAACCGCGCAGGAAATGGCGAAGGCTCTTGAGGGCAAATATGTGCTTTTAGATGAAGAGCACGGACTGGCCAGGGTGGTTTTCTTTTCCGGCGACGAGGTTGCCGGGAAGCGGCCCTGTTACATCGACCTTTCAACCTTGTCTGGCGATATTGAAGACGATTTAGGCAGGCGTGATTTTACCATCAATGCTATGGCCGTGCCGCTGGAATCCTTTTTGGAAACAAATTCCCCACTGGATGTGATCGATCCTTTTCGAGGGCGAGTTGATTTAGATCACCGGCAGATTCGGGTGGTCAGCCGAACAGTTTTTCAGGAGGATCCCCTGCGCCTGTTACGTGCCATCCGACTGGCGGCGGAACTGGATCTGGTAGTCCTTTCCGATACTGAACTTTTAATTCGCCAGTCTGCTCCGCTGATCATCCAGGTTTCAGGGGAGAGAATACATGAAGAACTGGTCAGGATATTTGGGACCCTACAAACAGGCCGCTTCGTGCGTTATATGGACGATTTAGGCCTATTAACTGCGCTTATCCCGGAACTGGAAAGCGGTCGAGAAGTCGAGCAACCGCAGGAGCATCACTGGAAAGTTCTGGACCATGCCATTGAAAGTGTGAGTGCAGCCGGGTTCTTACTCAGGCAGGGAGATTGGCGTTACGGCGATTTAGAGCGTTTGCGCGAAATCCCGTGGTCGGCGGACCTGGACCGGTTTTTTCACGCCGAGG
>CAITCX010000316.1 GCA_903890885.1 uncultured Dehalococcoidia bacterium | reverse complement strand
TGCTCCGGTGGTAGATGATCTAAAAATAATCGAGGAAACGATCAAAAAAGTAAGTCAGGTGGACTTTTCCTGGCTGGCGCAGCTTCTCAATCACAGCCTGGGAGCAGGCGGCAAGAGGATCCGGCCTGCCTTGACTTTGCTTTCCGGTCGGTTCTATAGCTATCGTTTAGAGTATCTGGTGCACATGGCGGCGGCTATTGAGCTAATGCATACTGCCACACTGGTGCACGATGATGCTATCGATAAATCCGCGACCCGCCGCGGAAGGACAACTGTTTACAAGAACTGGGGTCCGGAAGCCGCTGTATTGCTAGGAGATTATCTATTCGCCAAGGCCGGGGTGGAAGTCTCGGATACCCTCAATATCCGAGCCATCAGGAATTTTTCCCAAACACTGATGACGATCTCGCGAGGCGAGCTTAACCAGGCCAAAAACTCGTACAATATAAACCAGACTCGTGAGGATTACCTGCAAAGAATTTTCGGCAAGACCGCTTCTCTTTTCTTACTTTCAACAGAGTCAGGGGGCATTCTCAGCGAAGCTCCTGAAAGCTCCATCCAGGCATTAAAGCAATACGGGCATGATTTAGGAATGGCTTTTCAGATTGTTGACGACATTCTGGATTTTGTAGGAACGGAAGAAGAATTAGGCAAACCGGCCGGTTCTGACCTGACACAGGGAACACTGACTTTACCGGCTATGATACTTAATGAACGCTATCCTCAAGACAATCCCATAAAACGCCTGTTCTTAGACCGGAAAAGGACGGAAAATATTCAATTGGCTATTGAACAAGTACGTAATTCCGATATAGTCGAAGAATGCTACGCAAAAGCTAAAGAGTATTGCGACAGCGCCTGCAGGCCATTAAAAGTACTGCCGGATAACAACGCCAGGGAATCACTTGAGAAACTGGCCAATTTCGTAGTTAAAAGGAGAAATTAAAATAGCTGTTGAGAACTCCTGATTCCACGATATGAAAATCGTATAAATTTATTGTACACTTCTGGCTTTTTGTGACCAAAGACATTGACAATAAATCGGTATTGAGTTTAGAATTACAACATCGCACAGAAAAAGCAACCGTTTAAATTTCCTTATTGTGTATTAATATTAGACAGGCCTTCATATCCCATGCATCCAGGCTATTCCGGAAACAAGAGAATCAGGCCGCATGTTGCGGCTTTATGATAGATACAAAAATAGAAAAATTGGAGGATGTAAATGGCGACTAAACTTTATGATCTGTCACAACCCTTCTACTCTGGAATCCCGCTTTGGCCCTGGCCCACCATGTATGATGTTGAAATCAGCAGAGTTACTTTCCCCGAGTATGCAACATTTCCCGGTGATCCCAAGAAAGGCCGCATAAACAAAATGACCACAGTTATCAAAACCAAGATGCATGCTTCCACCCATATGGATGCTCCTCTGCATGTTCTTGAGGGCGGCCTCACCATCGACAAAATCCCGCTGGCCAGCTGCTACGGCGAGGGCGTTGTGGTAGATATGCGCTATATGAAAAAATGGGACATTATCACCAGGAAAGATCTGGATAATGCCAAGCCCAAGATTAAAAAAGGCGATTTTGTAGTAATCAACACCGGCTGGCATAAATATTTCCCCACTTACGGATATCAATACTTCAATCATTTCCCCGGTTGTTATACCGAAGCTGCGGAGTGGTTTATTGAGCATGACATTAAAGCCCTGGCCGTCGATGGCGGAGCCACCGATCATCCTTGCGCCCATGCCCCTCTTCACAAATGGGCTCCTAATTTGAGAGATGAGTATATGCAGGAAAGAGGCGAAGACCCGGACAAACTGTTCCCCATCTATGAGCCCACCCACCTGGCCCTGGCTCAGCACGGTATTCCCGGCATCGAAATCGCCGGCGGACAGATCGACGAAGTGACCGGCAAGCGCTGCACGCTGGCTTGCTTCCCCCTCAATTACAAGGGCGGAGAAGCCTCGATGGTGCGCCTGGTAGCTATTGTCGACGAAAAATAATTGATCAGGGAAAATAATACTGGGAGACTAATTTGGCTATTAATTATCTAAAGATGCCAGAAAACAAGGTTGCAATAACTGTTGCGCTAACTGGCGCCATGGTTACCAAAAAAATGAACCCGTCTGTCCCTGAACAACCAGAAGAGATCGCTAAAGATGCTTTTGATTGTTACAATGAAGGGGCTGCCGTAGTACATATCCACGCCCGCGATAAGAAAAACGTCAACAGCGGCGATCCATTGATTTTCAAAGACATTCATGACAGGATTCGCAAGAACTGCAACGTTATTCTGCAAGACTCAACCGGCGGCGGCGCTAACCTGAGTGTTGAACAAAGAACCGGTTGCTTGGAGGCCTATCCTGAGATGGCTTCTCTCAATATGGGAACGCTGGTCAGGACAGTAGGCGAGGCAGCTGGAACGGCCTTCATGAACACCCGCGATGATATCGAGGGTTTTGTGAAAAGGATGAACCAGTTCGGTGTAAAACCTGAAATGGAAATCTACAACATTGCTATGATTGAAGAAGTTCAAATTCTCATTCAAAAAGGGTTGTTAAAACCACCTTACAACGTTAACCTGATACTGGGCATGGTCTACCAGGGTGCCCTGGATGCTAACTACATGTTTTTCAACAACTATCTTCAATACTTGCCCGATAACTGTTATTTCAATACACTGGGTGTCGGAAAGATGCAGACGACTTTAGGTGTATATGGAATGATTTTAGGCGGAAATGTGAGGGTGGGACTGGAAGACAACATCTACTACAAGAGGGGCGAACTTGCCTCAAGCAATGCACAGTTAGTAGCCAGAATTGTTAGAATGGCTCGTGATTTAGGCAAAGAGCCCTGCACCCCGGCAGAAGCCCGCGAGCTTTTCGGACTTAAACCCGTACCTGTAGTAAAAAAGTAACAAAAATAAAAATGGATGGTAGGAAAGATGGCTAATCTATTCCGCGTTGATAATCAGGTGGCTGTGATTATCGGCGGCGCCGGAGGTATCGGTCAAGCCCTGGGCGCCGGACTGGCCGAATACGGAGCCAAAGTTGTAATAGCGGACGTAAAAGGGGCCGAAGAAGGGGCCGCAGAGATTCGAGGAAGATTTAAAACATCGAATGCGGTGGGTATGCAATTCGATATCACAGATGAGAAAAGCGTAGCCGCTCTCAAAGACAGAGTTGTTTCAACTTTCGGGACGGTAGATATCCTGGTAAACTCACAAGGTATAAATAAGAAATTTTTGGCTACTGAATTCCCGGTCAGCGATTGGGATATCATGTTCGACATTAATGTACGCGGCACAATGCTGACCTGCCGTGAATTTGGCAAAGTTATGGTAGAAAGGAAAAAAGGCAAGGTCATTAACCTGTCTTCAGTCAGGGGTGTTAGAGCCACTGCCTGGAGCGGCAATGAAGGCTATTCCGCCAGTAAAGCCGCCATCGACATGATCACCCGCTCTCTGGCCTCGGAATGGGCGCCTTACAAAATCAACGTAAATGCCATCGGACCTTCTACTATTGCCACTCCGTTCTCGCAAAAGACCCTGGAGGATCCAGAGAAACTCAAGAGGTTCCTGGCCAGTTGTCCCCTGGGCAGAGTCGGCCAGCCTATTGACATCGTAGGAGCCTGCATATTCCTGGCTTCCCCGGCTTCCGATTTCGTAACCGGTCAAATCCTCTACCTGGACGGTGGTTTGACTGCCATAGGGTAAACCAGGAAATAATAGCATTCAAGACGCAGCAAATATTCCGGTTGGGCTAGATTAGCCCAACCGGAAGTCATAGTGGTACAATTGAAAAGCACACTAAGATAATCATTACATTACTTCACTATCAGACCAGGCTCCGGAATTCCAGAATGTTGTATGAAAGGAAGGTTAATCAAATGAAATTAGTAAAAGCATCCCAGGGCGAAGCTTATGAAGCCAAGAAACATTTCAACTGCTGGACAGGCCACAAAATCACATCAGGCCAGGAATCCAAAAATATCAATATAAGTTATTCCCATTTTCTGCCTAACGGCGGAGCTGAAATGAGTTCATCGCCCATGGAAAGGGTCTATTGCCTGTTATCAGGCTCAATGGCTGTCAAAGGGCAGAGCGAGGAATACATTCTTGAAGCCGGCGATATGCTTTACATCGGTCCCGGTGAAGAACGCGCGGTTTCAGTACTGGGCAATGAACCGGCGACTATGTTGGTGATCATCAGCAAAGTTGACTAAATATATTGGGAGTTAAATATGCCTCAGATAAAAAAAATCATGGTCATCGGGTCCGGTACAATGGGACACGGCGTGGCCCAATCTTTCGCCATGGGCGGCTACGAGGTAGCCATGCAGGACTCCTTTCCGCAGGCCCTTGAACGGGCAGACAAATTGATCAGGGGCAGCCTGGACACCATGGTTGAGGCCGGTCTGGTCAAGAAAGGGGATATACCGAAAATAATCGCCCGTATTCACCCCACGGCCTCTCTGGAGGAGGCAGCTAAAGATGCCGACCTGGCCATTGAATGTATTATTGAAAACAAAGATGCCAAGATTGACATATTCAAAAAGATGGACGCCATTTGCCCACCCAAAACTATACTGGCCAGCAATTCCAGTATGCTAAATATTTTCGATTTTGTAGAAACTTCGCGTCCGGATAAGTTAATAGTTACTCATTTTTATGCTCCTCCCCAGATTATTCCGCTGGTCGACATTCTTAAAAGCGATAAGACCGATATCAAGAATGTGGAGGCGGTTGTTGATATATTAAAGAAACTGGGCAAAAAGCCAATCGTATTTAATAAACCCATTGCAGGTTATGTCGTCAGTCGCGTTATGGTGGCTTATCAGCGGGAAATATATTATCTGCTGGATAATGGGTACATATCCGCCAAAGACCTGGACGATGCAATGATATGGGGATTGGGCATGCGAATGCTGGTAGTAGGCGGAGTACAAAGGATCGACTTTGGCGGCCTGGACCTGAGCGCAAAAAATGCCACCAACACCAAGGATTCCACCCCGCTGGAATATAAACCCAAAATGCTTTATGATCTGGTTGAAAAAGGTAACCTGGGGGTTAAGTCCGGAAAGGGTTTTTACGATTATCACGGCAAGAGCGAAGCCGAAATGTGCCATGACAGAGACGTTCGTTTATTAAAGCTGTTAAAAGTATTACAGGAAAATGACATTACCGGACCAGTACTATAAAAAAATATCTATGAGGAGATGATATGGCGATCAATAAGGTTTACGATTCATTTAAAAAAGCTGTTGCGGATGTTAAAGACGGATCTGTGGTCTTTATCGGCAACTTCGCTGGACCTGGCGGAACCCCTTTCTTTCTGATCCGGGCTCTGCGCGAACAGGGCGCTAAAAATCTGACGCTGGTAGCCAACACTGCCGGCGGCATCGGACTGACACTGGATTATGACGATCACCGCATTCTATTTCAGAACCATCAGGTAAAGAAAGTGATTGCTTCCTTCCCATTCTCAACTTCGGCCAAACGACCAAGCGAAGCCGAGAAACAGATTCTGGCTGGTGAAGTTGAGCTGGAGTTGGTGCCTCAGGGAACTCTGGCAGAAAGGATCAGAGCAGGCGGAGCCGGTATCGCGGCCTTCTTTACCCCCACCGGTCCCGGTACAGTCATTGAGGAAGGTAAAGAGAGAAGATATTTTAACGGACGCGCTCATATAATGGAATACGGTTTGAGGGCGGATGTGGCACTGGTCAGGGCCTGGAAGGCCGATACAATGGGCAATCTGGTTTTCCGTGGAACCCAGCGCCAGTTTAATCCTATTATGGCCATGGGCGCTGATTTAACCATCGCGGAAGTGGACGAAGTAGTCAAGCCTGGCGAGATAAACCCGAATTGCGTGGTGGTGCCGAGCATTTTTGTAAAACGTGTAGTCAAAATAACGGAAAAGACAGATTTTCCGCGTCATCTCGAAACTGATTTTCAAGTTAAGGAAGAGGTGTAACTAAAATGGAAAAAGAAAGATTAAGCCGAGAAGCTATTGCTATGAGAATCGCCAAAGAGTTTTTCGATGGCGCCGTCGTTAACCTGGGTATTGGCATACCTACTCTGTGCTCCAGCTTCGTGCCGGAAGGCATAGAGGTCACTTATCATACTGAAAACGGCATGCTGGGATTCGGGCCCGTGGTAACGGATGAAGATAAAGCGAAGTGGGCGGATATCGACCTTACTAACGCGGGCGGACAGTATGTTTATCCCAAGCCGGGGATGTGCTTTTTCAACCATGCCGATTCCTTCGGCATAATCAGGGGAGGAAGGGTGGATATCTCTGTCCTGGGTGTTCTGGAAGTCAATGAAAAAGGAGATCTGGCTAACTGGATGTTCCCGGGGCGAGGCGTGGGCAATATCGGTGGAGGCATGGACCTGGCTTTCTGCGCCAAGAGGATCATCGGGGCGACAGAGCATACCACCAAGGATAACAAGCCCAAGATAGTCAAACAGTGCAGTATTCCGCTGACTGCTCCTCACTGCATGGACATGATAGTCACTGACATTGCTGTGATTAAATTTACGGCAAAAGGACCAGTTCTGAAAGAAGTGGCGCCCGGTTGGACAGCCGCTGAAGTACAGGAACTCACCGAGGCTAAATTGATTATTGCCGAGGACTTAAAAGAAATAGAACTACTTTAACCCACAAAAAGGCAAGTTTTACAGCGCAGGACGCTCAAAGTTATCCTGCGCTGTTTTTTTATATTCAAAAACCCATTTTTATGGCTTGAACAGCCGTGTGAAAGTATTATTTTGGGTTGATTTTGACGTTATTTAGCGAATTACGTACAAAAGGTATTGACAATTGAGCCTAAATGGTTTATCTTAGCTACAAAAAGGAGGTGTTGATATGCAAGGTTATTGTGTTAAGTGTCGCGCCAAGAAAGAGATGAAGAATGCCAAGGCCATCACTATGAAGAATGGCAAGCCCGCCACTCAAGGCGTCTGCCCTACTTGCGCCACCAAGATGTTCCGTATTGGCAAAGGCTAGATATCAACTCAGGTGTGGTGGTTGAAAAGAGGTCGATAAGATTTTATCGGCCTCTTTTGGCATAAAGAAACCAGTATTTCCATAATCAATAAAAAGCGCTGTTAAAAGCCTGTGCTTATCAGGCAGCGCTGTCTCCGCTTTGGAACTTCAGTCTTTAAGTCCCAGTGCCTGACGGGCTTCATCAGGAGTTGCGATCTCTTTTCCCAGTTCTTTGGCTATTCTGACTACCCGGTCTACTAATTCGGCATTGCTGCGAGCCAGAACCCCGTTTGAAAAATAAATCGTGTCCTCCAGTCCTACTCTGGGATGTCCGCCCAAAAGCAGGGTCTGGACGGCTATGTTTAATGAGTGTTTGCCGACGCCGGTAGCGAACCAGATAGAATCCGGGGGCAGCAGGTCCAGCATTGTTTGGAAAACTCTGACTTCAGCAGGCGCGCCCGAGGGGGTACCCAGAATCAGGCCTATATAATAGGGCGGTTTAAGCAGGTCTTGCTTGATCAAACGGCGGCAAGTTTCGAGCATACCCAGATCGAACACTTCCAGCTCAGGTTTGATATTGCGCTCCCGCATCTCTTTTAACTCACGCTCAATGAATTCTTCGGTTACAAGATAAGTTAATTTGCCGAAGTTCATAGAACCCAGATCGACAGAAGCCAGTTCGGGATTCAAAGCTAAAGGTGCCAATCGATCATTTTCACTAAGGTTGCGACCGGGTATGCCGGAAGTAGTAAAACACTGGATTACACCGCAGCGGGACTGGATGCCCTCTGAAACTTCGCGGAAAAGGCTGATGTCCTGGGTACCCAGATGGGTTATTTTATCCCTGACATGAATGTGGACGACGGCCGCGCCCGCAAGGTGGGCTGCGACAGCTGCATCAATGATCTCCTGAGGAGAAAGAGGTATATAGGGGGTTTGCTCACGCGTGATACGGCTCCCCGTGACAGCGCACGTGATAATCACTTTATCCATAAGTCACCCTCGTTAACCCACAAATTTATAAATGTTTCCGGTTCAAGGGTTAGCCACTTTCAATGTGCCAGGCATCATCTGCAACTCTATTGAGCTGTTTTGTCCACCCACCACGTTAATATTCAACTCCAAACTCTGGTAATCAGTTTTAGTGATAGTAAAATGATACTGTCCGACTTTGACATCCCTGACGGCCAAAACGCCGGAAGCATCCGAGATCGCGGTAACAGCGGCCTGCCCATCAGGCAAGGTAGCAGAAATCAATTTGGCGCCGCCCACCAGTTGGCCATTAACGTCTTTTAAAGTGATGTTCAAGCCGCCGAAATTGGTATTAACCGGGGGGGCTTTGGAGCCGCAGCCGACTAGCAGAACGGCTGTTAAAAGGACGATAAACAGGGCAAATACAGGTAACAGCTTTTTTGTGAACATCTTATTCCTCCTAACTAAATTGTATTTTTAGAAAGCTTGAAGCTATTATAACCCTTTTACGGATAAAAATGGTACAGCTAATTTAACATAGGGACGGTATATGGTATAATTTTCGATGTAGATGGGGATATGGCTCAGTCGGGAGAGCGTCGCGTTCGCATCGCGAAGGTCGGGGGTTCGAATCCCCCTATCTCCACCACCTATGTGGCAGAAAGATTGGAAAGAATAACCCACCCCTTGTAACCCACCGCTTGAATAAGAGCGCACGCTCACTAAAGGTCAGTCACTGTCAGCAAGAAGAAATCAAAAAGATTATGATCATTTACCCCGAACTTTACCGTAAACCCATTGAATTACCACACCCAGCAATCCCCAGAAGGAAGAAATTAACTCTTTCAAATAAACGGGTTAAAGTTCCTTCACGCAGTCCTAATAGTGCGTGGTATTCTTCTTTTTCATAATCATTCATGTTTGATTGTTTCTTTTTTAATTTGTATCTGCTGTAGCTCCAGTTTTTACAGATTCATTCAAAGTAGAACGGGCACCTTCATGATATACAATAATAATCTTGTTGAGCTTGTTCTCATGGATTTCTTGATTCGGCATTTAAAACTCTCCAATATACTACATATGTTTAATCTCTTTTATCAATCAAGATAAACGGATTCGACCATTGTGTCAAAAGTTTATAAGCTTTGCCGCGAAAGACACACCAGCTTACTGGAGAATTTTTCACTTATCATCAGTCTTTTCTATTTTGTGTTTGGTATTCTACCTATGAAACGGGTACATTCTTTAAATAAATATAATATTGAACTATTCGTCTGCCACGATCAATTACTAATTTCTATTGACATCTCTTCCATACACGAATAGAATTCTCCAATATAATTCTTCATTTGGGAGGTTAAACTTGGCTAAAACTGGTCAAGCCAATAGCAATAACAAATCAGAATCCATCGGGGCTACTCTCTGGCAGGCGGCGGATAAGCTGCGAAAAAACATGGATGCCGCCGAATACAAGCACGTTGTGCTTGGGCTGATCTTCCTGAAATATATCTCGGATGCCTTTGAGGTACTGCATTCCAAATTAGCGGAAGGCCAGGGTGAGTTTGAAGGGGCAGACCCGGAAGATCCCAATGAGTATACAGGTGAAAAGGTGTTTTTCGTGCCGCCGATTGCTCGCTGGAATGCCATCTCCGCCAATGCCAAAAAGACTGAAATTGTTTTAGATGGCGGCAAGAAAGTTGCCATCGGCGGTTATGTGGATGAAGCCATGGAAGCCATTGAACGGCCTAATCCGTCACTTAAAGGAGTCCTTCCCAAAGTTTATGCCAGGCAGAATCTTGACCCTGCCAGCCTGGGTGGTCTGATCGACCTCATCGGCACCATAGCCCTGGGTACCGAGCAGGCTAAAGCCAAGGATGTTCTCGGTCAGGTCTATGAGTATTTCCTGGGTCAGTTCGCTCTGGCTGAAGGCAAGAAAGGCGGCCAGTTCTATACTCCCCGCAGTGTAGTCGGCCTGCTGGTAGAGATGCTGGAACCATACGAAGGCCGGGTCTTTGACCCCTGCTGCGGATCGGGCGGTATGTTCGTGCAGAGCGAAAAGTTTATTGCCGCTCACCAGGACCATTATAAAAAGAAAAACAACCAGACCAGCCTCAATCCAACCGATATGATCTCGATATATGGGCAGGAGTCTAACCAGACCACCTGGCGTTTGTGTAAGATGAACCTGGCCATCCGCGGAATCGATAGCTCTAACATCAAATGGAATAATGAAGGTTCGTTCTTAAATAATGCCCACAAAGACCTGAAGTCGGACTTCGTACTGGCCAATCCGCCTTTTAACGATTCAGACTGGTCGGGTGATCTTTTAAAAGACGATGCCCGCTGGAAGTATGGGATTCCTCCGGCAGGCAATGCCAACTACGCCTGGATACAGCACTTCATCTATCACCTTTCACCTAAAGGGATAGCTGGATTTGTGCTGGCTAAGGGCTCTCTGACTTCCAAAACCAGCGGAGAAGGCGATATCCGCAAGGCTATTATTGAAGCCGGGCTGCTGGACTGCATCGTCAACCTGCCGGCCAAGCTCTTTCTGAACACCCAAATTCCCGCCTGTTTATGGTTTCTCTCCCGCCGCAAAGAAGACCGGCTGGATAAAGCCCTCTTCATTGATGCGCGCAATTTGGGTTTTCTGATTAACCGCCGCACCAAAGAGTTTAACGACGAGGATATCTCGAAGGTGGCGGATACTTACCACCATTGGCGCAATAAGACCGACGGTTATGCAGACATCCCCGGCTTCTGCAAGTCCGTCTCTCTGGCTGAAATCCGGGAGAAAGACTATGTGCTCACCCCGGGACGCTATATCGGTCTGCCCGAAGATGAGGATGATTTCAACTTCGCCGAGCGCTTTGGCAAACTTAAAGCTGAACTGGAAAGCCAGATGCAGGAAGAAACCCGCCTGAACGAACTTATCCGCCAGAATCTGGCTAAATTGGAGATCAGCGATGATAAATAATAATCGTATGGGTATAATGGCTATTGACAAAAGCCCATACCGGATTTATGATAAAAGTAACATACCTGCCACGCCTCTGCCTTACGGCATGCGCAACATGGCAGGTCTTTTTTTGGGGCTGACGCATGGAAGAGTTTAAGAAAGCCCCGCTGACATACATTGCCCAACTTGAGCTTCTGAGAGCTCGCGGATTAACCGTTGATCATCCTGACGATGCCCTGCTCTGGCTCAGTCATGTTAACTATTTCCGCCTCGCCGGATATGGATTTTTATTTCAGAAACCTCACGATGTTTTTATTCCAGGAACTACCTTTGAGCAAATTGTGGCTCTATACAGCCTGGATGAACAGCTGCGGGATGCGGTATTCGCAGTCCTTACTCCCATAGAAATATTTCTGCGAACCAGAATAGCCTATGAGCTGAGCAGGTGCGCCGGCGCGTTCGCTCATTACGACCTTTCCCTTTATCAGTATGAAGATAGGGGGAAAGCCTGGCTGGCCAAACTGGAAGAAGATATGCGTGAGAGTGGAGAGCCATTTTTAACGCATTATAAAAACAAGTACAGTGATTTTCCCAGACTGCCTATATGGATAGCCATTGAGGTAATGCACCTGACCAGCCTCTCCAGGTTTTACAGCTGTTTATCGTCTGACTCTAAACGCCTGATAAGCTCATTTGCGGGAATCGACCATGGCGTTTTTGCCTCATGGCTGCATACTATTGTCTTTATCCGTAATATCTGCGCTCACCACGGACGGCTTTGGAGCCGCAATATCTCCATCAGTCCCCTGTTGCCCGCCAATAAACCTGAATGGCAGTCTTTTCACTTTAATAATCAAAAAATTTATGCCAGTATCGCGGTCATGGAATGGATTTCCCGTAAAGCCAGGTTGCCCGCGGGAAGATTCGCGCCGGTGTATGAAACCATGAAAAATATCGCGGCTATTGACCTACGTTTTGCTGATTGGATGGGCGTCCCCGCGGGACAGGCTATCGGGATGTGCTGGGAGGCAGCCCAATGAGTGAGTGGAAGGAGTGTAAGCTCGGTGATATTACAAATAAAATTGGTAGTGGAGCAACTCCCAATGGCGGGGAGAATTCATATAAGACTTCTGGAATAACACTAATACGAAGCCAGAATGTAAATGATCATAGCTTCGAAAGTAATGGTTTAGCATTTATTGATGAACATCAAGCAAATCTTTTAAAAAATGTCATCATCCAGAAAGAGGATATATTAATAAATATCACGGGAGAATCTGTTACAAGATGCTGCATAGCACCAAAAGAGTATCTTCCTGCACGGGTTAACCAGCACGTTTCTATCATTCGCCCACGGCGTGAAATTGCTGATTATAAATATATTTATTATTATCTACATTCAATTAAACCAGAATTAAATTCAATGGCTGAAATTGGTTGCACGAGACGGGCTTTAACGAAAGAGATGTTAGAACAAATTACCATACCTCTTCCTCCCCTCCCCGAACAGCGTGCCATTGCCGGGGTGCTTTCCAGCCTGGATGATAAAATTGATCTTCTTAACCGCCAGAACAAAACCCTGGAAGGCATGGCCGAAGCCCTCTGGCGTAAGATGTTTGTAGAAGAGGCTGATGGGGAATGGGTAAGTATCCCATTTGAAGAGTTCTTTGATTTTCTGGAAGGTCCCGGAATTAGAAACTGGCAGTACACACACAGTGGAACCCCATTCATCAATATACGGTT
>CAITCX010000315.1 GCA_903890885.1 uncultured Dehalococcoidia bacterium | reverse complement strand
TTAAAAGGTTTAGGCTGTGCCCCGTTCGTTCGCCACTACTAGGGGTATCGATATCTTTTTCTCTTCCTCGGGGTACTGAGATGTTTCACTTCCCCCGCTTGCCTTCCATAGTCTATGTGTTGAACTATGGATACCCCGATTTTATCGGAGTGAGTTGCCTCATTCGGAAATCCCCGGGTAAGCTTGTCGGACAGCTAACCGAGGCTTTTCGCAGTCTTACCACGTCCTTCGTCGGCTCTTGATGCCAAGGCATCCACCGTGTGCCTTCACCGCTTGACCTGCTTCAGATTTGATATTAGCCCCTATTCACTTGTTAAAGTACCTGCGACTCCTCGGATAAACACAAAGAAGACTTGGTGACTCGCACCAAGTCTTCGCTTGGCATCTATCACCCTTCAGTTGTTTATGTTTCTAAACCCTTACTCAACTTCAGAAACACCTTCCACTCAGGATTTTCCAGTCGCTTTGCTATGTTACCAGATTCAGTCATCCTTGTCAATAGCAATTTCTTTTGTTTTGTTAATTTCCCATCAACCAGTTTTCTGAATCTCTCAGGCAACTTCACTATTATATACAAGACTCTATTCCCTGTCAAGCGCATCTACTCGCTCTTTCGGGGGTTATCAGAAACCAGGCTAATTTGTAGCCAGCTCTTTAAGCTTGCCCCAGTTCTGGTTTACTTTTTGTTGGATTTTGTTGATGTCGGTCTCGCTTAGATGCCGGAATCGTCCCTGGCCTTTCAAATACTCGGCCACCGGTTTAAGGGATTCGGGCACCACGTTGATCTTGTATTTACCGTTTTCTACTTCATAGAGCGGAAACATTCCGCATTGAACGGCCGCACGGCCCACTTCCACTGCGTTATCGGTGGGGCAGCGCCAGCCGGTGGGGCAGGGTGACAAAATCTGAATGTAGGCTGGCCCTTTAACTTCCATACCTTTCTTTACCTTCATAGCCAGATCCCGGTGATAGCTGGGACAGGCGGTTGCTACGTAAGGAATGTCATGGGCCACCGCAATCGCTGGCAGGTTCTTCTTCCATGTAAACTGACCTATACTGGCTTTCCCTGCTGGCGATGTGGTGGTCGCGGCACCATAGGGTGTAGAGGAAGAGCGCTGTATACCTGTATTCATATAAGCTTCGTTATCAAAACAGATATAAAGCATATTGTGACCTCTTTCCATAGCGCCAGATAGGGCTTGCAGACCGATATCCAGTGTAGCGCCGTCGCCGCCCATGGCTACAACCTTAAATCCGGACATATCGCAAACCCCCTTGCGAGTCAGCGCCTTTAAACCGGATTCTATACCGGAAGCCACGGCAGCGGTGTTGTCAAAAAGCGTATGAATCCAGGGCACCGTCCAGGAAGTAAAAGGCATCTGGCTGGAAACAATTTCCATGCAGCCGGTAGCGTTCGCAATAATAACATTGTCGCCCAGTACCTTGCAGACCATTCTTACGGCCAGGGCTTCGGCACACCCGATACACGCCCTGTGACCGGGGGCGAATCTTTCTTTGGCATCAACCGTAGTTTGTTTGCTCATTATTCTCTCACCCCGTAAATCTCAAATTCTCTATTGCTACCGCCGGCGGCGATTTCCATCCCGCGCCTTATTATGGTCTCGAAATCGGTTGGGGAAACATCCCGTCCACCTAGCCCACCTACGAAACCGACGATCTTTGGCCGCTTTTCCAGAGGGTAAAGCGCATTCCTTAGTTCTGAAGCCGCCGGACCGCCCATACCGAGCGAAATGGCCCTGTCCAGAACGACGATGGTTTTGGCATTTTTTACCGTCCTGCGCAGCTCTTCATATGGAAAAGGACGCCATAGACGTATGCGGAAGAGGCCAACTTTCTGACCGGACTCTCTCATCCTATCTACAGCCATCATTGCGGTCTCCGAGAAGCTGCCCATAGTCATGATCAGGGTATCGCAATCCTGGCAACGGTAACACTCAACCGGATTATAGTAGCGGCCGAACTTATCACCGAATTTCTTCCATATCTCCAGAATGACCTCTTTGGATTTCTCCAGGTTCATTTCCTGTGCCCATTTAGCTTCAGTAAAGACCACCGGCGGGGCAAAAGCCCCCATGGTTACTGGTTTATTGGGATTTAATGGAAGGGGATAATTAAACTTCGGTAAAAATTCATCGACTTCTTTTTGATCAGGCAGGAGGATGGGTTCCACCATATGGGATAGGTGAAAACCATCCAGGTGCACCATCACTGGCAAGAGAACTCTGGCATCTTCCGCCATGCGAAAAGCACAGATCGTATTATCCACTGCCTCCTGACCGTTTTCGACAAAGATTTGAATCCAGCCGGTGTCCCTGACTGACATTACATCCGAGTGATCGCCCCAGACGCTTAAAGGGGATGAAATAGCGCGGTTAGCGACTGCCATTACGATAGGCAGGCGCATGGCCGAAGCTACATAGACCACTTCGTGCATAAGTTCGAGACCCTGGCCGGCCGTGGCAGTAAAAGTGCGGGCACCGGCAGCCGAGGAACCCAGACAGGCGCTCATCGCGGAATGCTCGGATTCCACTGGCACATACTCAGCATCCAGTTCACCCTGGGCTACCAACTCCGCCAGATGTTCAACTATATGAGTTTGGGGAGTTATGGGATAAGCGGCAATTACATCGGCATTGGCAAGCTTGACAGCCTCGCTGACCGCTATAGAGACTTCCATTCCTTTTCGTGCAGCCACTATTCTTTCTCCTCAATCATGGTAATAACTTTCTTGGGGCATTCTTTAGCGCAAATTCCACAGCCCTTGCAATAAAACAAGTCAGCCAGGTAGTAGCCTTCGGCATTCTGATGAATGCAGCCTTCCGGACAATAAGTCTGGCAGATAGCGCATTTTATGCACTTGGAATGGTCATAAGTCGGACAGCGGGAACGCCAGGTACCTGTCTGCAAATATGAAGCGCTGCCGGGTTCGGTTACTATTCCACCGATTTCAATATCTTTCCAGGTCATTTTATCTTCTGACTTTATCACTTGCCAACTCCTCAACAATAGTTTCTACATATGCCCTTTTTAAGGCGCTGTTATTCTTTTCAGCCAGGCGTCCAAAACGCGTGTTTATGGGTTCGCTTAAAGATTCCATCTTGACCGCTTCTGTAACTTTCAGAACGGCACCGATCATAGTGGTGTTGGTAATAGGCACACCTAGTGTTTCAAGAGCTATTTTGGTGGCTCCTACCGTAGCTAATCGAACGTTCAGTTTAAATTCATCGCGGATTTGCGAGGCAGTTTTGCTCGTATTGATCACGATAATGCCGCCCGGTTTAAGTCCTGACGCTACGTTCACCGCACGCAATAAACCGGAATCCAGCACTACTACTATATCCGGATCAGTAACGGAAGACCGCATCCGAATGACTCGGTCCGCACTGATTCTAACAAAGGCCTGAACTGGAGCGCCGCGTCTTTCCGGCCCAAAGCTAGGAAAGGCCTGCGCAAATTTGCCTTCACTTATCGCGGCTTCGGCCATAATTTCAGCCGAAGTAACCGCCCCCTGTCCACCCCGACCATGCCACCTGATTTCTATCATTTTTCCAGGATATTCCAAGATTGCCTCCTCTGTAGTGTTCGCTTCGTTCAGTCGTTCACCAGCACTCTGGTTAAGCAGTCTGTAGTTAGCTTTTCTCATCTGATCGGGATCCCATTTTGATTGAGTTCCCCATCTACTTGAGGCGAAGAAGTGGCTGAATGAAGCGGACGACCCGTTTTCTTTTATTGAAACCTGCCCCTGGAGAGACTCGAACTCTCGCAACCAGCTTCGGAGGCTAGTGCTCTATCCACCTGAGCTACAGGGGCGCGATTCTACTCTAACATTCTAATCAATTGCACGGATTTGCACAACTCAATGGTACCTGTTAGTACTTAAACTTAATTTAACTTTACCCTTATTTCCTTATGATATAATTTCATGGGTCAACAATTCCTTATTGACATCCAAAGTCCGTAATTCTAAAATGCGGGATGGCTACAAAAAAGGTTGTCTTCAGACTCCTTTTATTACTGGTTTTAATCGCTTCCTGTTTTTCAATAAGTCCGAAGGCGACCAGTGCAGATGCACTAAAATGGTCTAGAGTAACTATTCCCGCTAACGGATTGACAGGCCAGTGGAAATTGGCAGAAGGTTCAGATTTACATTCTCTTACCCTGGCTTCGGATGGCACCTTTTATTGCGGCGCGAACCCTAACTCGACACCCTACCGACTTTTTAAGTCCACAGATAGTGGCAGCAGTTGGTCCTATACGGGGCGAGTGGAAGATACCATAGTTGATATCGCCATTCTCCCCACTGATTCCAATACCGTTTACTACGCCACTTCCTCTAAGGTCTTCAAATCCACCGATTCCGCAATTAATTTTGAGTTGCTGGCTGCTAATCCGGGTGGATCTGGAACAGGCAATGTAGTTATTTCCAGCCTGGATGTCACCTCTGCAAACGGCATCAATTATATAGCCGTCGGCCTCCGCGATAACGATCCTTCCCAATTTGCTGGGATCTACACTTTAATTGAGAACCAACCCTTTAACTGGCAAATAAATGGTTCTGCGAATTGGGATGTTTTTGAGGTTTCCTTCTCACCCCGCTTTGCTGAAGATCATCAAATCACAGCCGTCGGGACTGATGAGGTTGACACAATTATCGCCAGCGGAACAGCAGGGGGCAGTTGGGGGTTGAATGCGGGCGAAGCCCGTCTGGCCGGCATAACTCCCCTTACCGCCGGTATCGCCTTTCCCGAGGATTACGCCTCCAGCCTGGCTTCAGGCAAGTGCATCCAGTATCTTTCCCTGAACTCAGGCAGCGGCCGGGGCGGGGTTTATCGCCTGCAAGGTCAGGCGGAATTATCTTTATTGACCCCGTTAATTATTAATATGGATGTTGCCAGCCTGGCAGTTAACGGGAACGCCAGCCAGGCCAAATTGCTGGTCGGTTCTGCAACTTCGAATCTGACTTTTTACAGTGAGAATGCCGGTGCAAACTGGTTATCATCCATTAAACCGCCTACCGGAGATTCCGGCACAGAGGTTTTAATGGCGGGAGACTTTTCCACCGGCGGTCCGGCCTATGCGGTTACCAGCGGTGTGGAGAGTGCCTTTTCCATAAGTTGGGATGGAGGGACTGCCTGGAACCAAACCGGGCTTGTTGATACGCGCATTTCTACCATTCTGGATCTGACCATATCCCCAGGCTACTCCCAGGATACCAGACTATTTTTACTTACCGATGGCCTTCAAAACAGTTTGTGGTACAGCTCAAATGGAGGTTCTGGCTGGCAGAGAATATATTCCACCTCGCCGACCCAATCGGATAGAATCAATATGATATTACTGTCCCCGCGGTATAGCGATAATCAGAATATTTTTCTGGCTGGGACCAGTAGCGGTAATCCAGTTTTCTGGAAATCGGAGGATAATGGGCATTGTTTCATCCAACATACTTCAGTAGATCCTGATACCGAAGTTCCGGTCAATATCGATACATGGGCAATAACCTCCGCGAATGTCCTCTTTGTCGGCAGCTCTGATGGCGATCACGGTATGGTCTATCAAACTGCCGTTGGTTCACTGTCTTATATTGATAAAAGTACTGTCGGTAGCCAGGTTATAAATTCCCTGGCTCTTTCACCAGACTACGATAATGACCATACCATCCTGGCCGGTAATACCTTCGGCAGCGTCTTTTTCTCTGATGATAACGGTACGGTCTTCGAACCTCTCCCCTTTGATGCCGCCGAATCTCCACTTTCAGGTTCAATAAGTCTGGCCTTCGATACTGGCTATCCTCAGAATCAAACGTTATATGCCGCCAGTGATACAGCTGATCGTGGCATCTTCCGGCGCGTCATAGGGAAAAGCTTGTCTTGGGAGTCCATTGACCAGAACCTGCCGGATAAAGCTAGAATCGGGAAAATCGTACCTTCAGCAAATGGAATACTGTACGGCCTCAATTTACAACCCGTCGATAACACCCTGAGTAAAGGTGGACTGGAGCGATCACTGGACCCTTCTGCCTCACCTCCGCTCTTTGAGACTCTTACCAGCGGTCTGGAAGACGGGATTACCTTGAATAAATTGTGGGTATATGGAAATAAATTATGGACGGTGGACGTCACTAATAACAGGCTGCTGTTATACACGGATACCCTGGTTTCTCCTATAACCCTGGCTTCTCCTGCTGCCGATGCTTCAGGTCTGGATGCATCAAATACTACTCTATACTGGAAACCCGTAGAAGGGGACACCACCTACCACTGGCAGGTGTCTATGGCTGCCGATTTCTCCACACTTTTAGATAAATTCAATGGCCTAACAAGTTCGTCCCTGGTAACTTTGACTTCGCTGAACATAAATACCACCTATTACTGGCGGGTCAGGGCTAGCCAGCCGGTCGTCAGTCCATGGTCGACCGTCCGCTCTTTCGATACCCTTAAAAATACTGCCCCCACTCTGAGTCAGCCCAGTTCTTCCGGTGCCACCTCAATTGAGCCGATCTTCAAATGGAGTGCCTGCGAAAGAGCGGCTCAATATGAACTCATGGTCTCATTGAATGATGGTTTCTCCGCTTTAGTCATCAGCAGAATATGCACCTCCAATGTCTGGAAGAGCGATGCAGCTCTAAATTATGATACCAGTTATTATTGGAAGGTCAGAGCCGTCGGAGAGAAGATAAGCAGCGATTGGAGTGCTGTCAGTATTTTTACCACGGAAACCACGCCCGCACCCACTCCCGGATTAAGCACACCCAAGCCCAGTTCCCCCGTATCTAGCGTTTCTGCCTTGACTGAACCGGTTTTCAAATGGAGCACCGTTATTGGCGCCAGTAGCTATGAGTTAGTTGTTTCTCTAAACGGCGCTTTTTCGCCACTTCTAATCGATGAGTTTTGCGACTCCGATGCCTGGAAGTGTACTACCGCACTTGACTTTAATACTACATATTATTGGAAGGTCAGAGCTGTCAGGGGAGAACTCTTAAGCCTTTGGAGTGACGTTAATGCTTTTACCACCAGAACCGAACCCTCCAATTCCTCTTCAGGCGGATCTGGTTCTTCTGCTCAGCTGCTCTCTCCTACTCCCTCACCTACCCCATCTCCAACGACCACCCATTCCCCTTCCGCCACTTCCATTGTTCAGTCGCCACTTTTAACTGTCCCACTAGATTCTCAAAAAACTCCAGCACCTTTGCCGGCAACCACGACTCCCGCCAGTTTCTCACCTTCTTCGACATATTTGCCCAAGCCATCCCTCAATGCTGGCGACCTTGATGCCGTTCTCATCCCTGCAGCATCCTCGACGATTTCGACTGTTTCCCCTTTGGCAACATTCCGAGTCAACCCAGATTC
>CAITCX010000314.1 GCA_903890885.1 uncultured Dehalococcoidia bacterium | reverse complement strand
TTATTGTAATTCGCTATGATGTCGTTAGCAACGTTTTCGCACTCTTTTGTTAATGTTCTACAATTTTGTCACCAGCTAAATGTTCAGGGAAAATGTCACCATGGAGAATGTGACATTGAACCAACGGGAACATAACAGGCTGAGAATACTCAATGAAGTCAATCTGGGTAGATTGAAAATCCAACAGGCGGGGATATTAATGGAAGTTTCCTTGCGTCATGCCAAACGACTATTGTCAGAATATCGAAAAGAAGGAGCAAAAGCCCTGGCACATGGTAATCGAGGTCGTAGGCCAATTAATACAATAGATGAGATCATTCGGGAGGAAGTGATTGAACTGGCCAAGGTTAAATATCCCGGGTTTAACCAGCAGCATTTATGCGAGAAACTGAATGAAAAAGAGGGTATCCCCATAGCTAGATCAACGGTGCGCAGGATACTGCTAAAGGAGGGCATAGCTAGTCCTCGTAAAAGAAGAGCACCGCGGCATCGTAGTAGAAGGGAGCGTTATCCCCAGTCAGGAATGTTGCTCCAGACTGATGGCAGTCCGCATGACTGGCTGGAGGGCAGAGGACCTAAATTCTGTCTGATCGGGGCCATCGATGATGCTACCGGCGAAGTAGTTCATGCCCACTTTCAGCCTCAAGAGAATACTGCCGGTTATATCCGCATGTTAAGATCCATCACAGGCAGTCATGGTATACCCATGGCGCTCTATCATGACCGCCACAGCATCTTTGAAGTGCTCAAGGGTAACATACCCACACTGGAGGAACAACTGGCAGGTAAAAGACCGCAAACCCAATTAGCTCGAATCCTGGCCGAGATAGGGATCAATTCAATATCGGCTCATTCCCCTCAAGCCAAAGGCCGAGTTGAGCGTTTATGGGGGACCTTTCAGGATAGACTGGTCAGCGAGTTGAGACTGGCTGGCGTCAGCACCGAAAAAGAAGCTAACCGGATCCTGGATTGGTTTGTCCCGGATTATAACAGTAGGTTCATGGTCCAGGCTAAAGAACCCGGTTCGGCCTATCGTCAACCCGGACAAGACTTTAGACCAGAGGAAATATTTTGTTACAAATACACTTGCAAGGTGGGGATCGACAACGTGGTAAGGTTGGGAGAAAAAAGACTGCAAATACTTCCCACAGTTGAAAGACAAAGTTATGCCCGCTGCAGTGTGGAAGTACAGGTCAGACTGGATGATAGTTTGGCAATATACTTCGAAGGCAAACTATTGAAAACACGGCCAGCTCCGCTTGAAGCGACCGCGTTAAGAAAACAAACTTCGCCGATTATACCTACGGCAAATCAAAAACAACTTACCCCGGACCCTTTGTTTAACCCTTGGAAAAAATGGGTTTACCGCAAATAAAATAAGGAGAGTGACAAAATCGCTGAACAATTAAGAGTGACAGAATCGCTGGACAACAACACGTTTTCGCACTCTTTTGGCACATTTTGGTAACAATAAGAGGACACTCCAGCTAAGCGGATTCGAACTATCTCTCCTCAATGTTCAGGAAAGGCAGCTTAAATGACAGTGAAAAAGTTCTGTCTATTGGACACGACCGCCCACCATTTTAGCCTCGAAATACTGGAATGTTCAATACACAGAAACACACACCACGAATGAAGATAATCTTTCACTTTTGCCTCCTGGCTTCAAGAATAAATTTGGAAAAGCACTGCCCTGGTTTGGCGGGAAAGCGGCCTTTGAGTACATAAGTCATAGTACGAAGAGTGGATTCAACAAATATGCTC
>CAITCX010000313.1 GCA_903890885.1 uncultured Dehalococcoidia bacterium | reverse complement strand
TAATTTTAATCAGTTCCAATCCCCTTTCGAGGAGTATCTGCTTTCTGACAAAGCAATTTCCATAGTGGCAAATTCAATAATCTGGGTTCCAATCCCCTTTCGAGGATTATCTGCTTTCTGACTGCTGTGCCTGTTTTCAGGCTTGTTTTGCGAGCGGGTCAGATTATGTCCCTGTATATTACCAGAAAACCCGGATATTTCATATTTACGAAGCTCGCACGGGTCAGACCGTAAAATAGAGCTGAGCCTCGGTTAATGGTGGGCCGTTGACTACCTCTACTTTCTGGAGACATTGTAAGCACAGGTAATAATAACGTATTGAATCCTCTGGATTAATAGCTTTTTGCAATTTTTGATGGAGCAGCTTCATATATTCTGGCTTGATATCACATTCAAAGACGCTTTCCTGCACCCGGTTTCCAAATCCCTCCAGTATTTTGGCGACTTTGTTGCGCCTTTTGTTGTCGGGTATATCATAGCAGACAATAGAAAACATAATTTACCTTACCTGAAAAGGACTATAGTCAGATTTTTGTCCTAATATTACTTTCGCCAGTTCTCTGGCTTGAAGCTCAAAGCAATGCCGGTAACTGGTTTGACCCCCGGCGGCGGGGTGATATATTTTGCTCTGTACTTTAAGCTCATAATAATGAATCAGTTTTTTAATGCTTTCCGGCTTGATGGCTACCATTTCTCCGCTTTGCTCAGGGCGTTCAAAATCCAATTCAGTCATTACGCCAGTATTTACTAACCAGAGAACCATCGAATCTACTATGATGGGACGGAACTCCTCCATTAAATCCAATGCCAGACCCGGGCGAGATTGTTCTATAGAATGAACAAAACTCAGAAACGGATCCAATCCGACAATACCCACGGCTGACTGAATATTATAAGCCAGCAGGGTATAACCGAAGCTTAGGAGTGAATTGACAGGATCAGTAGGCGGGCGCCGCACGCGGGCAGAAAATCCCATATCATTTTTCAATATGGCTTTGAATGACTGGTAGTAGCTGGCGCTGCTGGAACCCTCCAACCCTTGAAGACTGGCGATTTCCCGACAATCTGCTATTTTGCGTAGTGTATTTTCCAACATTTCGATTGTTTGTTCTAGCTGCGGCAGGTTATTTTCACGACGGTAGCGCAGCATGATAGTCCGCTGGTTATGCACTTTGCCCTGAATAATGGCACGTGCGCAGTCCAGTTTTCTATCCACATTGAGTATCATCTCGGCCTGTTTTAACCTCAGATTCCCGTGGGCGGACTCATTAGAGATTAACCTGCCGTGAAATTTGCCATAACTGTTACAGAAGACGCAGTCAATGCCTTTTTGGAGAATGTAATCGATAACCGGTGTTGTGAGAGTTATCCTGCCAAATATGATAATTTGCTCGACTTCAATAGCATGGATTTCTTTTAAAACAGCATCATCTTTACTGACTACAAAGACATCTCCATCTTTACGTAAAGTGGAACCTTGTTCTATAAGATAGAGGACCGGCAAATTTCATCCTCCGCTATTTCAATGCACCGGTTTCAAGCTGCGGAAAGACCGGCAGTTCGGCTTCATTAATACCGCTGAAATCAAGTATAATTTCCCACATTTTTACATAGGCCGCCTTATCCAGCGAGTGTATTCCGTGTGCCAGGATGGATTCATTTCTGGACAGAAGC
>CAITCX010000312.1 GCA_903890885.1 uncultured Dehalococcoidia bacterium | reverse complement strand
GAAGACCTATATGCCGGCATCGAGTATGAGAAGGGCACGACCGAGGCTGCCAAGTTGATACAGGTGGTTAATGAGACCCGCGGTAAGGTGCGGGAAGATAGCGGCATTAGCCTCAAGATCATCTCTGAGTTTGGCACGCGCCGTATTGTGAAATATGCCTTCGATTTCGCCATCGCCAACAATCGTAAAAAAGTGACCGCTGTCCACAAAGCTAATATCATGAAGTTCTCCGATGGTCTTTTTCTATCGGTAGCCCGTGAGGTCGCCAAAAGCTATCCTGGAATCGAATTTAACGATGTTATCATTGATAACCTGTGTATGCAGCTTGTGCGTAATCCGCAGCAGTTTGATGTTTTGGTTCTGCCCAATCTCTATGGTGATATCGTTTCCGACCTGTGTGCCGGGTTGGTGGGGGGGCTAGGAGTAGCGCCCGGGGCCAATATCGGCGAAGGTATTGCGGTCTTTGAACCCACCCATGGCAGCTCCCCCAAATATGCAGGGCTGAATAAGGTCAATCCCATGGCGACCATGCTTTCCGGAATGCTGATGCTCAAACATTTGAAGGAAAATGGCGCTGCCGACAGGTTGGAAAAAGCCATTGCCGCAGTAATCTCGGAAGGTCGATATGTGACCTACGACATGAAGTCAGACAAATCCGGGGGCGTGGGCACCTCGCAAGTAGCTGATGAAGTGATTGAAAAACTAAAGTAAGCAATGGTGGTTTTTGCCAATACAGGGTTTAACCGGCTAGATAGTTGAGGAGATTGAGATGGCTGATTGCATTTTCTGTCAGATAGGCTCGGGAAAAATCCCCGCCGAAGTGGTCTTCCAGGATGAGACTGTCATGGTTTTCAAGGACATTCACCCGAAAGCCCCCGTGCACGTTCTGATAATTCCAAAAAAACACATCTCTTCCGCAGCTGACGTCACCAAAGAGGAATTACCCATTTTCGCCCACATGCTGGAAGCGGCCAATATCGCGGCAAAAAAAGAGGACATTCCCAGCGCCTATAAACTGGTCATCAACACCGGCGCCTCGGCCGGGCAGGTAGTCATGCACCTGCATATGCATCTTTTAGGCGGAAAGAAGATCACATCTATAGTCTAAAAACCCCACCATTTCCTCCTGGTTTCTGCTCTGCCAGCCTGCAAGTATAAATGCCTAAGCGCAGGCAAAATGAGTGTTTAAACCATTGTACCGTTCCAGCTTCAGAAGTACACTCCAATATAGGAATAATTCACGGTGCGACTAGCCGCACCTGCGGAATTGTGAAATAGAGGAGGCTATAAAACAATGGCACACTATATATCCATGTTAGTTTTGATGGCAGCTTTTACAGCTGTCGGAGTCTATTGGGCGGTGGGTACCAATCACTATTTGAAGTGGACCATGGCTCACAACGCAAGCTTACATCAGAAGATCGATAGTTGTATAGGCCAACCTGTTATGACTACTCGTGCCCAGGAAAACTATGCCAGATTGCAATCCAACGGAGGAATGACTGTCTTCACCTGGGGCATCCGCGGGATTGGGATTTGCATGGTGGGCGCAGCCCTGTTTACTTCGGCTATGATAATCGCCTCGTTTATCTAAGCGTAATAAAAGGGAGGGTTTCAGGTTTAATCTATCCGGCTTTCCGTTTCTGGTAGTCCAGATAGTAGAGCAGTCCAGCGACGCTCTTTGAATCACAAACTTCCCCTGAACGGATCAATCGGCGTATTTGATGGGGCTTAACTTTGACTGTTTGAATACCGGGGGTATCATCAGCATATAACTGGCTGGCCTTAAGGTCTTCAGCCAGGTACAAATATAAGTATTCGGTACAAAAACCCGGTGACGAATAGTAACCACCTAACTTTATCACGCGCCCCGGCAAGAAACCGATTTCTTCCTGAAGTTCACGTTTGACGGCAGCCTCCGGGTCTTCACCCGGGTCAATGCCTCCAGCCGGTATTTCCAGCAGTTCTTTTTCAATTGCCTTGCGGTATTGTTTCACCAGTAAGATATCTCCGTTAGCATCCACAGGCACTACAGCTACACATTCGGCATGCTCGACAATCTCGCGGGTGGTTTCAATTCCAGAAACATCGAGAACGGTGTCTACTCTGACGTTAAAGGCACGGCCTTTGAAGATGGAGCGGCTTTTTAGAGTCTTTTCTTCAGCCAAGTTGCGCTCCTTCTTTAACCGTGAAGACCATCGCAGTTTCTTCACAGTCCGGGAACTTGGGACAATGGAAGCACTCAGTCCAGACTTTCTTGGGCAGCTTCATTTTATCTACCTCAATAAACCCCTGTTTGCCAAAAAATACCGGCTGATAGGTTAGGCAAAAGACCACGGGAATATCGAGAAGTTTAGCTTCTTCAATGCAAGCAGTCACCAGTTGCGCCCCAAGACCTTTTTTCTGGTTGCGTGAGGAAACTGCCAGGGCTTTAACCTCAGCAAGGTCTGACCAACTGATATGCAGTGCCACACAGGCAATGACTTTTTTGTCTTTCTTGACTACAAAATAGTCGCGCAGGTTCTCGTATATCTCGCTTAGCGGCCTGGCCAGCATCTGCCCCTTTCCAGCGAAAGAGTTGACCAGTTTATGGATCTGGGGAACATCTCCGATTTTAGCTTTTTCAATAGGACTCAACTACTTTTTACCTCTCAATTTTTCTTCCAGGACGTTAAAAAAATAATTCTGCTCGCGCAGTCTTAAAAAACGAGCCTTTTTAGCGCTAGTGCGAACCTTGATGACGGCTCCGCTGGAGACCGGGATATTAATATGCCCGTCGATGCTTAGTGTGGCCTGATTATTGGTGATCAGTTTCAATTCGACTACTCCCGTTGAGGGTATCACCAGGCTATAACCGGCGGTCAGGTGGGGCACGATGGGCACCAGCAGGAAATCGGCAGAATGTGGATAGAGGACCGGTCCACCGGCAGCCAGGGCATAACTGGTGCTGCCAGTCGCAGTAGCCAGAATTATGCCATCTGCCCGATAGGTGGTGACGGGCTTATCATCGATGGCGGTGTCGACCTGTATCAGCCTGGCAATAGCCCCGCGGGCAAGGACAACATCGTTTAAGGCATAAAAAGCGACGATGGGACTACCTTTGGACTCAGCGGTGACTAATCGGGCTTCCAGCATGGTACGTTCATCCAACCACCCCTGGCCTGCTAACAATTCCGGCAGGCGGTCGAGCGCCTCATCAGACTTGAACTCGGTCAGGAAACCCAGATTGCCCATATTGATGCCTGTAACAGGGGTTTGATGCACGAGGGCTACCTGGGCAGCTCGCAGAAGAGTGCCATCCCCGCCGTTGGCCAGGATCAAGTCGGTACCATCCAGTAAAGAGACGGCCTTCTCTGTTTCCCAGGCAGAACAGGACCACACTTCGATTCCTCTGGCAACCAGGAAATCATGCAGGTCACGGGCACGTACGGAGGTAGACTCTACCATGGGATGATACAGGATGCCGATTTTCTTGATTTTCATGATAAAATCAGTCTAACACCGGCTAGAGAGAGTGTCAAAAAGGGAGTACTACCTGTTGCTGTCTCTTATTTTGAAACTGCAGTCGGTGGGGAGTTCATTCAGGTTTTAATCTCCAAGTTGCCTGGTCCTGCGCCTGAACAACAGGATAAGGATGATTATGCCAGCCAGACCTATTACGCCCACAACTATCCAGATTGGAGTCGTGGATTTGCCAGGCACTGGAGATGATGCAGACGGAGCGAGTTGTGAGGTTTCCAGCGGTACTGCTATCGGCATTAAAGCTGGTTGAACAGTTTCCAGTACTTGGGCAACAGG
>CAITCX010000311.1 GCA_903890885.1 uncultured Dehalococcoidia bacterium | reverse complement strand
TTGCCGGTCTACATTAAAGCACCGCCAGATCAAATAAAAGCCTGCCGCTAACGCGATGGCTACGGCGTATACCTCAGTGCCGGCATAAGCTAGCCAGGCGAGATCCAGTAAAGCGTAGCCTCCTGAAAAATTTAATCTGAGCAAGACCAGGAGAAGAACGAGATCGAATCCCAGCGCCACCAACCGCACCCACTTTAAGGACCACCTGCCGGTAAGTAAAAACCGGGTAAAGGCATAAGTCCCAACTGAAAAAACAATATAGCTGATAAAATTGATCGACGGTTTTTCCATACTGAGTTGCTGCAGGTGGGTCAGTCCGATCTGCCAGGCATAAATCCAGAGAATATCCATCACCAAACTGAACACTGGTATCAAGTCGTAAGGGGACGGCATCTTCAATTGGCTTTTAACACGACTGACCGACATTATCTGATTTGCTCCAGGCCGAATTCGGCTTCCTGCTTTTTGTAGACTTCTTCAGATACTCTGTAAATGGTTAAACCTTCCAAATGTGCTGCGGCAGACTCCTCTCCGATCAGTACCAGGGCAACACGACGCCCGGCTTTACGAAAATGTTCCAGTACCGCTGCGGTTTCATCTGTTAACACTGCTGTGATCAGAACCAGCGTGGTTTCCCATGAAATTTGGCGGGCTTCCTGGCTGATCAAACGGTCTATGGTCATGACCGGCAGACCCCGAATCTGGGCCATGGCTTCCAGAATGCCCTTCATCTGGTCCTGATGGTCCGACGGCGGCAGCTTCAACAAGCGGTTGGTGTTCCAGTAGTATTCGTTGACATAGACTCCAACCCTGTATCCGTTGCGCAGTGAATGGTCAGCGATCCCCGTAGCGGTTAAAACCGCCGTTTCTAAAAGGTCGGAGACCAGGGTAAACCAGTAGTACTGATAAGAAACGGTACGGGAATCCAGAAAGAGGGCCATATCCATGCTGGTGGTATGATCGAAAACCCGGCTCTGGAGTTTCTGCAGCCTGGCGGTGGCTTTCCAGTGGATGCGCTTCATGGGATCGCCGGGGACGTAAGCGCGAATGGTCATCATCTGAATGGGGTCCTCGAATAAATGTCTCCTGATGCGGATGTCTCCGAAGGGTTGACGGGAAGGGATACCCAATTCCTGCAGGGACAATATGCGCGGGAAAACCAGCAGCGGTACTTCCTCTTTGTATTCGGCGGAGTTGCTGAAAAAACCGAAGGGGTCACCGGTATTTATCCTGGCCGGACCGAAAAAATAGAGTCCGCGCCTTCCACATCTCACTGGATAGTACCGTTTCATCCGGTGGTACCAGCCGAGTGAAAAAAAACCGGAAAGTGTTTCCCGGCCGGGTTTAATACATTTCTGAGTCTGGCCTTTCAGGAGGTTAACTTCTGCGGGGATTTCAATCTCAAGATGGACCCAGGGCAAAGGCAAGGACTTGCCGTTGGACAGGCTGACCTCAAGTTTGATTTGTTCGCCGAAAAAGACCCGCCGTTCGCTGGTTTCGAGGTGGTACTCCAGCCGTTTATAGGCGTTAGCTGACCATAATCTGGCCAGGCCGGAAGCTAGAAAAAAAAGCAGAGCTACCACCAGCAAGGCCGGTTGTTTCAAAGCGACAGCCATTATAAAGAGGAAAAATGAGATCAGTATCCAGGCCTTGCCGAGCAACTAAACTCTCCTATTTACTTCATCATATCGGGTTCTATCTCGACTGGAGCGGCCACACTCTCCAGCACTTCTCTAACTATCATTTCGCCACTGCGGCCTTTCAGAGAGACCGTGGCCTCCGGGATAATACGGTGGGACAAGACAAAAGGCGCTAAATATTTAACATCGTCCGGTATTACAAAATCCCGCCCGCGTATAGCGGCCAGCGATTGAGAAGTACGGGAAAGACCGATCATGGCGCGGGGACTGGCGCCAAGTTCAACATGCGGTTGAGCGCGGGTGGCTCTGACCAGCCTTATAATATACTGACGAACATCTGGTGAGATGCGGACTTTCCGGCAGGCCTTTTGCAGCTGAATAACATCTTCTGCCGAGATTACCGGATTCAAGTCCTCAATTGGATTGTGGTCTATATAACGGTCTAAAATAATTTCATCTTCACTTTCTGAAGTGTACCCAATTTTAATCTTCATTAAAAAACGGTCGAGTTGAGCTTCCGGCAGCGGAAAGGTGCCCTCCAATTCTATCGGATTCTGAGTGGCCAGCACCAAAAAAGGCCGCGGCAAAAGACGAGTCTGACCTTCAAGTGTGACCTGTCTCTCCTCCATTGCTTCAAGCAGAGAGGATTGACTGCGAGGCGTGGCACGGTTGATCTCATCGGCTAAGACGATTTGAGCGAAAACAGGCCCCGGTCTGAACTCAAAATCACTGTTTTTCTGATTAAAAACATAGGTTCCGGTGATATCAGAAGGCAGCAAGTCGGGTGTGCACTGGATACGGTTGAACTGGCATTTCAGAGAGCGTGCCACTGCCCTGGCCAGCATCGTTTTGCCGATTCCCGGAACATCTTCCAGTAAGACATGCCCTTCACACAAAACAGCCACTAATACTAATTCAATTACCGCGCTTTTACCGACAATGATGCGTTCAATATTAGAACGGATAATACCAGCAGCCTCAGCGACGCGTTTGATTTCAAATTCGGCCATCAACGCCTCCCATTCTTATCTACGATTAGTTGCATATAAATAACTTGCATTATTATAGCATTAATCCGAGGCAAGCCAATTCAGGCATGTCGCTGCTAGAGACAGAATATTATTTTATCAATAGGAAGGACGAATAGGGTATAATCGGGGTATATGTTGAAGCAAAATAATAATCAGAAAATGCCTCCTGAAGCAGTTCTTAAGGGCCTGCGGATTCTGGATTTCAGCTGGGTGCTGGCCGGGCCTTATGCCACCCTTATATTGGCGGATTTCGGGGCGGAAGTAATCAAAATCCAACCGCTGTTGCCTGAAAAAGACGATGCCTTTTCGCGCGGATATTACAACACCTGGAACCGTAATAAACTGGGGATAACCCTGAATCTGGAAAAAGCCGAGGGACAGAGAATCGTCAGGAAGCTGATTGATCTCAGTGATGCCGTAGTGGAAAATTTTTCGCCCAGGGTAATGGACAACTGGGGCATGGATTATCCGGCTTTGCAGAAAATCCGTCCGGATATTATTTATTTGCGAATGTCGACCGCCGGACACAGTGGCCCCCGGCAGGATTTTAGCGGCTTTGGTCCCACTGTGCAGGCCACCGCCGGGTTAACTTCACTTACCGGCTATCCAGGTCAAACACCGCTGGGGGTGGGGTTTGCTATCGCTGATCACGTGGCAGGTCTGTATGCCGCAATTTCTCTCCTAGGCGCCCTGGAATACAGGCAAAAAACCGGCCAGGGCCAATATATCGACCTGGCGCTTACTGAGACTATGACTACGTTATTGGCAGATAATATCCTGGAATACACACGTAAATCGAATATCGATTTAATCAGCCGTCCGGCTCCTGAGGGTATTTATCGCTGTCGAAGTGAAGACCGCTGGGTAGCCATTACTATCAACAGCGACGCAGAATGGGAAAGTTTGAAAAAAGCATTGGGAAATCCAAACTGGGCAGATCGGCCTGAATTTTCTTCAAGAACCGCGCGAATACAAAACAGCGAAGCCCTAAACAGCCAAATCCAGTCCTGGTCGCAGTTACAGGATGCCTTTGAGGTTATGACCATTTTGCAAAGGTACGGGATAGCGGCCGGGGTTGTACAAAATGCGGCTGATATAGCTGCTGACCCACAGCTAAAAGCCCGCGGTTTTTTCTTTGAACAGGCCCAGTCCTCGCCCATCCGGCTTTCGGCTTGCCCGGTTGATTACCGCAAACCTGCCCCTTTGAAAGGCGAGGATAATGACTATGTCTACAGGGAATTGCTCGGCCTGTCGTCTGCGGAAATCGAGAAACTCAAGAGTGAAAATGTAATATAATTCGGTCTATTCTGTCGGCCGTTTTTGGCAGAGCGGACAGTAGAAGGTGCCGCGCTGTTGAACGGTTATCCTTTCAATAATTCCCCGGCAAGCTGGACATTCTTCACCTTTTCGGTGAGCCACCTGAAACTCAAGGTGGGCTGCCCCTTTGCTGCCAGAAGGCCGGAAATAGGTATCCGTGCTGGCTCCTTTGTTGCGAATGCCCTTATTCAAAACAATCCGGATGGCTTCATGCAAGGCGGCTATCTCTTTAATCTTGAGGCTGCTTGCCGGACGAAGAGGATGCAGACGTGCTTGATGAAGAGCTTCGTCTGCATACATATTGCCTATTCCGGCAATCAGTTTTTGGTCCAGAAGCAAACCTTTGATGGGAGTTTGTCGATCTTTCAAAATAGCCGCTAACACCGCAGGGGTAAATTCATCACTCAACGGTTCAGGTCCCAATTCACCCACTACTGCGTCCTGGTTATCTACCAGCCACATGCGCCCGAAGCGGCGAACGTCCCTGAAATGCAAGGCTGCGCCATTCTCAAATCTAAGGATGACCCTTACAAATTTCTCGGGTAAATCAGATGATTTCTTAATCAATAAAGAGCCTGTCATCCTCAAATGGACTATCAATATCTGGCTGTTATCCAGAGAGAAAACCAGGTGTTTACCCCGCCGGGATATTTTATCAATGCGTCTGCCGGTCAGGCAACAGATGAATTCCTCAACCGAAGGTGTCTCGATGGTCCTGGGTGCCAGTACTTCAACTGAGGATATCCGTAGACCGGTTAATTGCGGTTTAAGGTCATTTACCGTAGTTTCTACTTCAGGTAATTCAGGCATCCCGACTACTCCATACTGCCCCAGTTCAAACCGGACTTGATGTCCACTTTGACCGGCACGCTTAATTCAATGGCTTTGGACATTTTTTCCGGCACGAGCCTGGTCATAATATCCATTTCATCCAGAGGTACTTCAAAAATCAGTTCATCATGCACCTGCAACAGCATGCGGCTTTTCAGAGAGCGGGACTGAAGTTCCTGGTGTAAATCGAGCATCGCTACCTTAATGATATCAGAAGATGTACCCTGCACCGGCATATTAATAGCCATACGTTCAGCCGATTCGCGGATCATACGGTTGGGTGAATGAATCTCCTGTATATAACGGCGTCTTCCCAGAATGGTCTGAACATAGCCAGTGCGCCGTGCCTGTTCACGGGTAGCCTCCAGGTAGTTGGCCACCCCCGGGTAACGATCGAAATAGGCCGTGATAAATTTACCGGCATCCTGGCGGGACAAGTCGGTGGCTTGCTCCAGACCAAATTCGCTCATCCCGTATATCACACCGAAATTGACTGTTTTGGCCAGACGGCGCATGTCAGGATCGACCTGAGAGATATCTACACCGAAAATTTGAGCAGCGGTTGCCGCATGAATATCCTTATCCTGCCGGAAAGCCGTAAGCAAATTCTCATCCTGAGATAAATGAGCCAAGGCGCGCAAATCAATCTGTGAATAATCTCCAGCCAGCAGGATTTTTCCTGGCGGAGCAATAAAAGCCCTGCGAATTTCTTTACCCAATTCGCCCCTGATAGGAATATTTTGGAGATTGGGTTCGCTGGAAGAAAGGCGGCCGGTGGTGGTGCGTGTCTGATTGAAGTTAGTGTGCACGCGGCCGGTACGGGCATTTATCAATCCAGGAAGTGCATCGATATAGGTGGATTTTAATTTTATTAACTGCCGGTATTCCAGGATGTGGTTGACGATAGGATATGCCCTTAAGTCTTCCAGCACGGCCGCATCAGTAGAATACTTACCATGTACCTTTTTACCGGGCAGGTGCATTTCATCGAAAAGCACCCCACCCAGCTGAGCAGGTGAATTGATGTTAAATTCATGCCCGGCATCACTGAAGATGGTTTTCCCCAGGGCCTCTAATTGGCCGCCCAGCCGCTGAGACATGTCGTTTAGAAGTTTGACATCAAGGCTGATTCCACAGCGCTCCATGCAGGCTAACACCGGCACCAGCGGGGCTTCAACTTTTTCATACAACTTGTGGATTTCCGGCTGGGCTGCCAGTTCTGTCTTGAGTAATTTGGCCAGCCGGCCAGTCATATCGGCATTGGCACCGGCAAAAGCCGCCACTTCCGAAATGTCGACCTGAAAAAGTGAAATCTGTTTAGTTCCTTTACCAGTCAGATCCTGGGAAGGTGTTATCTCCAGGCCGGTGCGTCCGAAAACCAATTCTTTAAGTCCCAATGACTTATCACCCAGAAGATAGGCTGCCAACATGGTATCGAACTCAAAATTGGGAATATCGATTCCGTTTTCTGCCAGAATTACCACAGCATATTTACTATTGTGAATGCATGTGGCGATAGCAGGATTTTCTAATACGGGTTTCAGTATATTAAGAGCTTCAGTTCGGGAGAGATGGCCGTCGCTGAAGAAGCCAGACTGGGAGAGCGGAATATAATATGCTTCTCCTTCTGCCGGAGATAAGGCCAATCCCACCAACTGAGCATTCATAGGATTCAGGTCGGAACCCTCTATGGAGATCGCAAGAGATCCAGTTCCAGCCAGTCTTTTTACCAGTACTTCCAATTCAGCCGAAGTGTTGATCGTTTTATAGATGTTTTCCGCAGCGTTATTTTCAGTCGCCAGCGATTTTATTTTGGGCGGCTCAATTTCGGAAACTGGCAATTTTGCCAGGAGGCTATTAAAACCCAGGTTGCGGAAAAGCTCCGTCACAAGGTTGCGATCGTAAAGATTTATCTTACTGCATTGTTCCAAATCCAGGTTGACCGGAGTCTCTTTGACGATGGTGGCCAGAACTTTACTCTGCTTAACCCGTTCGACGTTTTCCCTGATCTTTTCTTTGAGTTTGACAGGTTCTATCTCTTCTATCCGGGCCAGCATCTGCTCGACCGCTCCGAACTTCTCAACCAGTTTCAAGGCAGTCTTATCCCCGACTCCCGGTACTCCTGGAATATTATCAGACGGATCGCCCTTCAGGGCTTTTAGATCGGCGATTAATAGCGGTTCCACGCCGTATTTTTGCTTTACAGCAGCCGCGTCATAAAGGATAGCGTCAGAAAAAGAACCGCCAGGCCGGGGATAGTAGACCTTGATTTGAGGAGAAACCAGTTGCATCATATCAGCATC
>CAITCX010000310.1 GCA_903890885.1 uncultured Dehalococcoidia bacterium | reverse complement strand
GCTGGCATAATGAACATCAGGATATGGTACATTATTACGGGCATAGCGCCAATAATGCCAACCGTAAAGCATACTTTCATATAGGTAGAAAAAGCTTCTGTAACTTCTATGTAGACAAATTGAACATTGCCTGCTGGCGCTTTTAATAAAGTAATTATTTGGTCTGCAAAGAAAAATGAGGCTATTGTGGTCACTATAAGCGCAATTACACACCAGATAAGACGCTGGCGCAGTTCAATTAGATGACTTAGAATCCCCTGCCGTCTGGGTTCACTCATTTTTCACACATATTATTTTTAATTTACAGCCGCATAACAAATCTAGAGTTTATCTGATTCTGACTTTTCGTTTTTATGTTTTTCTTCATCTTCGATTTCACGCTTAAGAGCATTCACAGTATTTTCAGATGTCCGTTTTACATCGCGTGTGAACTTTCCCAGCTTTTTGCTGAAATCGACGATTTTCGCCGGGCCTAGAGCAATCATTGCCACAAGCACGATGACTACAATTTCCTGGAAGCCCATGCCTTTAAGCCCCTAAAGTTCTTACTCAGAGTATTTTTAGACCTGCTAATCCACTGTCTATTTCTTTTCTACAGACTCAGAAACTTTCGCAGCGGGCATTTTTTCTGTTTTTATATCGGTTTTTTCGTCTTCGGAATCATCCGACTGTGCTTTCTTAAAAGACCTTATGGCCTTTCCAAATTGGGCACCCACCTGCGGCAGTTTACCCACGCCGAATACCAGTAAAATAATGAATATTATTAGAATCAGTTCCGGTACCCCTATACTTTTAAACATCTATCTGCCTCCTAACTAGCTTTGCAAACTATCTTATTCATAGTATCCAGGTTAGATTTACAATCGCCGGGAATTCATAATTTTTTTTATTTGCATAATTTATTATCTATCAATTGGAATAATTATTCACGTGGTGTCTATTTTCTACCTGTAGTTTGTCGGTATTTTCAATCCCTTGTCTCTGGTCACCATAATGGATCCCGTCGGACAAAAGGCACCGCACATATTGCAGACCTGGCAGTCATATGGATAAGCAATAATACTTTTCTTGCCGTCATCGCTCATCCGGAAGACGTCACAAGGGCAGGTATTAACGCAATTTGCGCAACCAATACATATACTCAGGTCATACCTTTCTATAGCCATGTTTTAATCCTCCTTATTAGATGATCGGGCTAGCCTAAACCCAATGTCTTGATAGCTTCTTCTTCTCCAGCGTATACAATCGGATATCGTTGTTTATAAGTCATGCTGCTGTTGGTTTTCATACGGTCCGGCACGGGCACTTTGCTGGCTACCATGTTGCCCTTGCTGTCTTTTTGAAGGTTAGTCCAGGCCAGCCAGTTCTTATCGTCCCGGTATGGGAAGTCTTCGCGGTAATGCATGCCCCGGCTTTCTTCACGTATAAGAGCGGCTCTCAACTTCATTTCCAAACCCATAACTATGTGACGGGCTTCGTGTGCCAGGCGGTTGGTGTGAGGGTCAGAGGCCATTAACTTGGGAACCAGGTTGTCCCTTATGAAGGTGCAATTCTCTAAAACTCCTTGCAATCTGGCCTTGTTCTTCATCTTGGCGATATAATACGGCGCATAGGCCTGAAGAACAAGTTCCTGTATCCAGTACGGACTGTAGCCCGTTTTACGGTTGCGCGGCATCAGGATTTCATTTTGGACGCTTTTTACTTGATCCGCAGAAACACCCGAAGCCGAGGTCCCTTTGGCATAATTGGCGGCCTGCTGCCCGGCTACATAACCGAAAACTCCTGCACTGGACGAAGAGACACCCTTGCCTACATAAGAAGCGCCGCACAATCTTGAACAAAGGGCGTCTCCAGCTGCCCATAGCCCTTCAACACCGGACCAGCAGTTGGTATCCGCGGGAAAGATACCTTCGGTGCAGTGAACACCTAACCCGGTTCCTCCCCCTCCTACCGATAACATATCAGGCGGCTGCGGATTCGTTCGCGAAGGTATTTCAGGCCAGGTTATAGGCGGATGATAATCATCGCTGTCATACCGCACATTCTTCCAATCATTCTGGTCAACAGGCTTATAAATGTAACTGTATACATTAGCCAGATGATCGGGGGGATAAGTTCCTTGACCTGGCCCTCCTCCGGGCGCGCCTCCCTGGGGCGGTCCTCCCTGACCAGCGCCTCCTGAAGGTGGACCTCCTGAAGATCGTCCTCCTTGAGGTGCTCCCCCCGGAGGCGCTCCCCCCGGAGGTAATCCTCCCGAAGGTGGTCCCCCTGAAGGCGCTCCTCCTGGTCCATTGGCATGTATTCTAACGATTTCGGAAGAGTCTCTGTTTTGCCTTCCAGAGCCCGAATAACGCGGAGGCGTAGTGGCATAAATCCTGCCGATAAAACGTTGATCCCCCTGTTTCCATGAATCAGACGGATAAGTGCCGCCTGCACCATGGAAATCCTGCCATTCCATACCTCCGATCTTAGCCCCCACGTTGTATGCCATACAATCACCATCGAAAGTGCTGCCGTTTATAGGAAACCCTCCTGACTTAAACCCCCCGGCGCCTGTGCATATTACTACCGCCTTCGCCCGGAAAATCATCACCTCATCACTTTCTACATGGAATCCTCCTGCCCCCACTACGGCGCCCTGGCTGTTGGTTAAAAGATTGGTCAGCATGACACGCTCAACCGTTTGAATGCCTTTGTCTTTGAATATCTTGGGCCACAGCCAGCGGCGGTCTTGAGCATCTTCAATATTTCCCTGGCTGTATTGTATAAGCTGGCTGGGATTAGGAAGTGAGTAGTTTTGGTTGATAATACCCAGTTGCCTCCAATCTTTAAAGCGGGCAAGAGAGTCTCTCATAAATAACTTAAGGTAATCTAGGTCTATCAGGTATTCAGTGTTATCCTGGAATCCCTGGATCCAGGAGTCTTCATTGTCACCGAGTGTGGGATCGAAGAATAGCATGGTATTCGCCCATGGGCTTAAACCTGATTTCCCAATCTTTTGTTTGCAGACCACGATCACTTTCTGTCCCAGCGCCTGTGCCCCTAAAGCTGCCATTGTACCGGCATAACCAGCCCCTATCACCAGCACATCGCAGGTGAAGTCTGTGGTTCCTACCTTGCGTTGGCCTGGCAGCGGCAACTCCTTTATTATGTTTCGTGTCGTACCCGCGTTTGGAGCAGCAACAGGCGCAATCGTAGCAGCAGGCGTAGTCGTCGTCAGCGGAGTGGTAGTTTCGGTTTTAGTTGCAGTCAGTGATTTCGTAGATACAGCTGTTTGAGTTTCTGTTTGCGTTATCGTGGATGTTACAGCTTCGGGAACGCACGAGCTTAATGCACCGGCAGCAATCACAAATCCACTGCCAATCAGGAATTCTCGTCGGGATACCAGTTTCTTTTTGCCTTTGTTTTTGTTCTCTCCTGACATAATCCCCTCCTATTACATAAATATTAGCAGGTCTATCAAGCAGGTATTGCCAGAAATACCAATAACTTTCAACGACTCATACCGGCGCTTCAGATTTTCCGTTTATACTGTGATCACGTGCTGCTTCAGTTGTTTTATTATTCCTGTTACATCCTATTACAAAACCAACTCCTATTCTTGATATTTTCTGCACTCTATAAAAAGGACGTTATTATATAACACAATAAAACGGTAATGTCAAATGTTAGCTTATGACTTTGCTTGTTTCCATATTCAATTGGGATTTTCACGGTTATCGAATTAGAGTTTTTCTTGACATTCTATTCGCAGTTGCCAATAATGCTTGTATCGGAGGATACAGGAATATGATTAAGTTGAGAAGCGATATTTTCACAATACTGGTCATTCTCTTCCTGATAATTATGTTTTCCAGTTGCTCAGGTTCACCTGCTCTGACCCTCACGACCCCCATCACCTCCCCTGTCGCTGCTCCTGCCCCAACCGTCCAGATCCAGTGGCTGGGCCAGAGTTGTTTTCTTATTACCTCTTCACAGGGCACCAGGATTCTTACAGACCCGCCCGTCGCTTCAACAGGGTATGTTATAGCTCCCATGGATGGGATTGATGCTGTTACCGTCTCCCACGAACATACAGACCATAATAATGTCGGCCTGGCCTCAGGTAATCCCCTGATACTGCGGGGCCTTACTTCCAGCGGCTGGAACACAGTCGACCAGAGAATAAAAGATGTGCATATCTATAGTATTTCTCCTGCCTATCCGATCTTTCATGACAATGTGCAGGGAGCGCAAAGAGGCCGCAATTCCATTTTTATTTTAGAGATGGACGGCCTGCGCATAGCTCACCTGGGTGACCTGGGTCATATATTGACCACAGAGAGTATCCAGGCATTAGGCAAGCTCGATGCAGTTCTTGTCCCGGTAGGTGGGACTTATACCATAGACGCTGCCGTAGCCACCCAGGTAGTCAATTTGTTAAACCCAGGGATAGCCATTCCCATGCACTACAAAACATCTAAGGTGCCTGCTACCTGGCCGGGGACAGGAGTTGAACCGTTCCTGGATGGAAAGAAGCTGGTCGAACGTCCCAATAGTTCGATAATAAAGCTTTCGCAGACCACTCTGCCGTCTCAAACCACCGTAGTAGTATTGAACCTTGAGTAATCGCAGGATATTTTGATGAAATCTGCATGACCATAACCATAAGGAAAATTGATATTAAAAGGGGTATACTATGCCGTTCTGCGTTAACTGCGGCCAGCCGGTAAAAGAGAACCACCAATTTTGTCAATCCTGCGGCATACCGGTGGAACCACTGGTAAAACCTGCTCCATTCAAAGCCGAGTCTAGCGAAATTATTCAGCAGCTTCCCGCTGTTCCGCTGTCGCACGCCGAGTCCAACGGATGGAGAGACGAAACTGTAACAGTTGTTGTATATGATATCCAGTTAGCCGCAGGCCATAGAGAAAGACGGGACTACAACCTGATTATC
>CAITCX010000309.1 GCA_903890885.1 uncultured Dehalococcoidia bacterium | reverse complement strand
TCAACAAACGTGTCATCCAGCAGAGTTTTATCGCTTATGACGGGATTATTGAGGTTTTTATGGCACAGAATCATGGTGTTACCCTTATTGGGCAACGGGTCCATACCCGGTACATAATAACCCACCGGGTTGCCTTCACGCTGATAATCATGATGCTGCCGCGCAATCCAACCGGCTTTCTGGTAAGGATCTTTAATACGCTCATATTTATTAAATTTCCAAACGACTTCACCATCCCAACTGACCTGAATCAGATCCAGGTAGTCCTGGTTCCCATACCTGGGCTCTCTCATACCGCTGCTGCCCATCACAAAGCCGCCTGGCAATATCTTGTTGGGCAGACCGTCAAGGCCTTTCCATTGATTGACCACGTTCCCGTTCATGTCAATCAGCGTTGCTCCGATGTCTCGAGCCTGGAAAATACTATAACCATTCCAACATTTATCGGGATTGTAAACGGTAGTTCCGGTTGGGAATACACTCGAAGTCATATAGCACAGCTCCTATAATATATTTTTTTATATTCAAATCACTGGAGGGGCAGCCAGAGGAATTTGACCAGGAGCAAAGACGTAACCCCGGCGACAACAGCTACCGCCATACCGCCCAGGAAAGCCTTGAGGCCCAGGGAACGGATAGTTGCAATCTTCACCTTCAGGCCAACTCCGGCAAAGGCCCAGGCCAGTAAAAAGGTGATAGCCGGTGATATATAGATACTATTGAAATTAGACCAACTTTTAACGAAGTCGCTGTTGCGGTCATTAACCAGTATAGTATTCAACAAGCAGAAAACGATGAAAAAAATAGCAAACCAGGGAATAGCGATTTTGAAAGAGCCTTTTTCACCCCCCGGTGTAAAACGCCTGAATAACCACAAGCAGACAAATACCATGGGACCGATCATAAAAATACGGATAAATTTGGCCGAGGTGGCGATGGCAAGTGCTTTATCGACCTGGCTGGCGGCGGCAATAACCTGGGCGGTCTCATGAATTCCAGTACCGGCCCACATGCCGAAGGCCAGGGGATTATTATTAAGCCAGCCTGACAACACCCCGCTGTACAATAACGGATAGGAGAACATGGCCACCAGACCAAACAAAGTAATGGCCGCAATGGCCAGCCCCATCTGCTCAGCCTTGGCTTTGAGCGCCGGCCCTACCGCAGCGATGGCCGAAGCCCCGCAAATCCCTGTTCCAACCGCGATAAGCAGCGAGAGGGCATCATCGAGTTTCAAGATATACTTGCAAATAAGAATACCCAGCCCGAAAACCAGGATCAAATTGATAAGAACGACCGCCACGCCGATGGGCCACAACTTCAACCAAACAGCAGCGTTGACGGTCAATCCCAGCAAAGCAATAGCATAGCGTAATAATTTCGTAGATGAAAATTCAGCCCCGCTCTTCAGTCGGCCTTCAAACAGTTTTGGCTTTATGTTAACCACGATAATCGAGAATATAAAAGCCCACAGCAATGCGCTGAATTTCAGCCAGGTCCCTTTAAGATACCACCATGTCACAAAAGAAATAATTGCTATAACGAGTGTCAGTAAAAGACCAGGAATCGCGTTCTTCAAATCGGCTTTCATTTTCACGTTTATGTTATTCACCTAACCCTATACAAAATCTCAAATCAACTCAAATTTCAAACATATAAAGGTATAACAAGCGCTGAAACCCGAGATTTATATTATCCTTAATATTATCAAATGCCTTTTTTTTAGTAAAATAGCAACAATTCACAACATATACCGCCTGCAAACACCTGAGAAGTTTGTTTATGCCTTTTCATTTCCTTGATATCCGATGTATGGGTTACACTTTACAGCAGGCCTGATAACCCAGGTCGAAGGCCTTCAAATTGGCCTCTACCGCCCTGGCGGGGACTTTCTCCTTGATGACTTCTTTAATCAATTCCAGGCTGATCGGCATCTTGCCGCTGCCAAACACCGTGCCCAGCATCACCACATTGGTGGCTTGCCGGTTGCCCGCTTTTTCAGCCAGTTCTACCGCGTCCACCATGATCACGTTAGCTGTTACAGCCAGCAGCCTGCCTTTGATCTCGTCTATCTCAGGATAAGTGCTCTTGCCTAAAGAAACTGTAGAAGGTATCACCTTGCGGATATTGAGCACTGCCGAGCTATGGCTGTTCAGATAACGGATGTTCCTGAGCCCTTCGCTTGGCTCCAGGGCCACCAGTATATCGCACCT
>CAITCX010000308.1 GCA_903890885.1 uncultured Dehalococcoidia bacterium | reverse complement strand
TTAATCGGCAACTCCGTTTTTTGTTTTAAGGAGGTTCTATGGCTACTTCATATAAAGTCGCCAGCTGCTCCGAATGCGGTTTCCCTATTTCCGGTAAAGCCGGGGAGCAAATCTCTTGCCCCAACTGCGGTATCAGCGGGAAAATCTCCGGGATTGAAATTCCCACCACTCTTTTCTGGTCAGGTATAGCTTTCTTCGCCGGGGTAATTCTCAGCCCCTATCTGAAGAAAAAAGCTGCCAAGTATGTAACTTAGGAGTACGTGATGCCCATCCCTATTCAAATCGATAACCAGCCTATCGCAGCGGCGTTCTTCGGAAAGGGCGACTGGCTGACGGATTATGTCACTCCGGATGCTCTTGAAATTCAGGAGCTGCATGGTAATTTGACCGCGGGGGCTCTTAACCTTCAGGATAAATTAGCTGCGCTTCATAGATGGGTCGGCAATGAGGTCAAATATGTTAATTTTGTCCGCGCCAAGTTATGGGTAAGCGGTAAAAGCTCAACGCAGAATGATTATTGGCAAAAACCCTCCGAGGTAGTTAGAACAAGGATCGGTAACTGTGCTAATAAAGCATTCCTCCTGGCCTCTTTAGTCCGAAACAATTTACCGGCCGAGCAGGTACATGTAATCCTGGGGAATCTTCACCAAGCCCCGTCGCCAGGCGGACACGCATGGGTCCAGTGTACCTTGAATGGCGAAGAGTATATCATGGAATCCACTCGCGGTGATATGAAACCTCTGGTAGTAGCCAAAGTCGCCGATATCTATGAGGACGTGGTTCATTTCAACGATAGGGAAGTAAGCGCAATTGAGGAACGGACACTACTTCAACCCTTTACCGCTGTCTACGCAGATTGGCTTCGTGATTACCTCGATTGGGCTTTTATCGAAGGTAAAAAGTGATGCAAGATAATACTAAGTGCGCTACTGCTTTATTAGAGCTTCGAGATTCTATCAAGAAAGAGCTCGCTGACGAAGATACTGCCGCGAAAATGTACTCTGATATGGCGGCGAAGTTTAACTCCTTAGAAGAAACGAGGAATGCCAATATATTACTTCTGATTGCCGGGCAGGAACTTGCCCATCGTGTCATATTGGAAGGTGTAGTTGACTACATTTCGGAAAAGTGCGAAGGGTGAATGGAGGTGTGCCATGCCAGAGTTAATTGCGTATTATGATGATATCAACCAGGCAGTCGAAGAGGAAAAGAATCTACCGCCCGGGACCTATGATATCAGATTTTATCTCAATGCCCCTTTAACTTCAGAGGATATAAAGGCAATCAGCCAGCATCTGATTGAAAATGGTGTTGATGTCAAAAAAGTATACCAGAATATTTCTCAAGAAATTTACCTCGGGGTCCAATACCAGCGTCATGAGGCCACCGGTATTTCATTCCTTCCCTTAGCTGTTATACCTCTCATCGGTTTCGTTCTCGTAGCCGCCCTGGTAGGTTTGGGCATTTTTAAAATAGGAGATATTACGAGCGCCATTGGGAAATTGTTGCTCATCGCTTTAGGAGGCACCGCATTGGTAGCGCTTGCGCTTCGTAAACCTATTGAAAAAGTTGTGGAGAAAAGATTTTAATGGCTAAAGACTGGAGTACAATACTCATTGGAGGCGCTGCCGTTGTTGCTTTAGGGGTGGGCGCTTGGTTTTTATTTAAGAAAGAACCAAGCCCTGGCACATTTAACTTCACTCAACCGACTGCTACTCCAAATAACGTTACTAAAGGTGAAGTTGTAAAAATCCACTGCGAAATTGCTATGACGGGGGGAGAGGATTTCGATGCGATTGTTATTGTTCAGGTCTCCGAAGGCAGCATTTTTGCTTCTCCCGGCGACTTACTTGAGCAAAAATCCTTCAATATAAAGATGAAACCTGGACAAACAGCTATTATTGATTGGGACCACACATCTAAGGGCGCTATCGGCACAAAGGATATTTCCGTCTTAATCAATAAAGGCTCTGATAAACTTGACCAACATCATTTTGATGATGTGTTTTCTATAGGTGGTGAAGGAGTATCTTTCGATATTCTCCAACCTATAGTGCAACCCAGCACGGTTTCGATGGGGCAAAATGTCACAATAAAATGCCCCGTTACCTCAACTTCTGACAACAACCAGAGTATCAGGATAAGAATGCAGGTCGCGGAATCAAGCGTGCTTCCCTCACCAGGCGATTTACTTGAGGAACAAACCTCAAATTATTTTACTATCAAGCCGGGCGAAACAAAGAATATTACTTTCACTCATAAAACGCGTGGCGCAGCGGGTAGTAAAGATATAAGCGTTTTTATAGATATCGCAGGGACTTCGATAGACAGTCACCATTTCGATGACGCTTTCCATGTAACATCAGGCGGGGGGGCTGTAAAGGGTTATATTGCTGAGCCAATAGAAGTAAATTATGGCTCCGAGTTCAGAAATGAAGCCTTACCTATCGACATAAGTAACCCAGGGCAAACCATTGAATTTGTTTTCGGTATTCAGAATACTTCCGACTCTTCTCAACGCCTGGGAGCAACGGTGGTGGTAACCAAACCGGATGGAAGTGTGATGAACTTGAAATACGGCCCCACTTCTATAGCTTCCAATAATGGGGTCACGGTAAAACTCACCAGCTCCGAGATAATTACAGCGGCGGGCAGCTATCGCGTGGATGTAAAGTTGTGGTATGCGCAGGATGACAGCACTCACCAGCTAGATTTTATTGGCTTAAACCCTGGTTTCACCGTAGCGAGCGGTGGTACAAATGCGATCGTAACAATTACCAATCCCGTAGTTCCCTATGGCGAAGTTTTATATTTTACATTCTCGGGATTCCATCCATTTTCTCAAATAGTTGTGAGTGTAGATAATATTACTCTTCTCACCGAAGTAGCCACTTGGGAAGGCAAAGGCATCGGCTCTTTTATCGCTTCTCCTACTGCCGGCACTCTCACTCCAGGTAATTACACCTTGGTAGTTACAGATAACTATGGGCACTCAGGCTCAGCTATCTTCACGATATTACCACAACAGAGTGTTCCAACCTTAATAGTATTATTAGCAGGTCAGGGCGGAATATTGACGGTGGAATTTTATGGATTCATGCCAAATGCTGAGTTGTTACTCTCAGTAAATGGCATCAATCTTTCTTTCCCAGTTACTGATGAGAATGGCGCGGGTGGAGCTGATTTCCCCACCGGCCTGGGTCCTGGCACATACACATTGAATGCAAGAGACCCTGTTGGAAATACAGCCTCGGCTATATTTACAGTACCAGGGGTAGTTAGTACCCCAACTTTATCAGCTAGCTAATCCAATGGGATTGTGAGTTATTCTTTTGCTGGATTTTATCCGGGTACTATAACTATTTCTGTCCAGGGAGGTGGACAGGTTATTGGTACTGTTCGTTCTGATGGAACTGGTAATGGAGCATTCTACGATACAGACCAATCAGGAACTTACGTTTTACAAGCCATTGATTCTATCGGTAGTTGGGCCATTGTTTTTTTCATAATACCATGATAAAAGCTTGACAAATAAATCAGTTTGTACTAATAATTATTGTAAGTGATCCAGGGTCATTCCCTGGTTGACTGAACCTCTGGGACTAGAGATACAGAAGTGTCCAAGAGTCGATCAGAGGCTAAAGATAATTAAGGGGGGTTGCACCCGGGGCGAAGAGCTTTGGGCAACCCCCCTTGCTTTTTATCCTGGATGCAGCCCTAACTTAAAGGGAGGCTAATAATGGCTATCAAATGGGTCCCCGACCTGGGTGCTCCTATAGTTGTGGCGGCGGCTGATTTGCTCACGGAGAAATATGCTGCCTCATACAGAAAGTGGGTAACCGGTATCCTGGCGGTAGGCGGCTATGTCGGCTCCTACATGAATTTCGGCGGCGATTTCGTAAAGAATGTCGGCATTGCGGCATTACCTACTTTCGCCCGGAATATCTACGATATGTTCAACAAGACCACCACTACATCCAGGAACGTGTCTTTCCACAGAACATCCGTCCCCGTTACCCGCTACCCTACCCCCGTATTGGAGCCCCAATTCTCGGACGCTAGATTGGTTTAACTCCCTAAATAATTCTGAAGGAGATATACGCAGATGAGTTATGCGATTCCAACCAATGAATTGACACTTACTGACATCAAGGCTTATAAGGCCGCGGCGGTCGAGGCAGGTGTCAAAAGAGGGATATTAAAGCTCGGTATTTCCCGGGGCGAGGAAGTGGTTAGGGAAGCACAAACAGGAATTGACTTTCCTGGTGCCTACGTTCCTGGCGTTGAGAACTACATCACTGGTGTTCTTGCTGCTGGCTGGAACTTTGTAGGTTCCTTGGGTGCCGCTGCCGTTCTACCAGTCGGCATGGTTGCTGTCTTTTACAAAATTGCAGACTGGTCAGGCATTCCGAATATCACCGCGGTGAGGTTCCGTGTCGGTGGCACTGGCGCTTCCACCAAGGGCACATTCAATATCCAGGTCCCCATAAACACCAAAGTGGAGTCCGAAGTTTACCTCAGCGAGCCAATAGTCTATGACCCGCAGGACGTCCTGTTCATTCAATGCTATGCTATCGCCGCTGGGCCTGCCGAGAATCTTGGTTTCGGCTGCTTCATCATCGAGAAGGTCGGCGCCAACGTAAGCTAGGTTTCCAGACTGATTACCTTGGGGGGAGGATTAAACTCTTCCCCTCAAGACGTCAGGTTAGAAATCTGAAAAGGTCGATATAGGAGGAGAAGGCTAGAAGTCTTCCTCCCGAAAAAACTCATTAAGGTTTGGTGGTAGGAAATATGAGTTTAGCGCAAGAAGTTAAAGCAACCTATCTGGGTAAGCAGTTCGTTGCCCGGACACGCCCGGTAACTCAAGCTAACGGCGCGGGTGTTACCCTCTTCACCATAACCGGTGGCTTAGTACTAATAACTGGACTGTTTTGTTACCACGACACCGTAATCACTACAGCTCAGACTATTGCCGTGCAAATAAATGGCGTCCCGATGGATGCCGCGGGCGGTGTTTCCAACGTTGGTCCTGCAGGTAGCATAACCGTTATACCTCTGGGAGCAGTGGCGATAATAACGCCAGCTACCTTAGCTGTACCGCTGCCAACACTGTTGGGCGCTGCTGGGTTCTTCTTTAACAGAATAGCCGGCACAGTCAACGGCCTAATTAGCTGCACTTTTGCCGCTGGCCCATTGGTAGCTCCAGAGACGATTAGCTGGAGAGTTGTCTACCGCAAGATTGATCCCGAAGCACAAATCAATTAAAAAAGACCGGATTCTATTTCTAAGTTAACGAACTCAGGGGGAATTTCCTCCCCCTGAGTGGTTAACCTAGAAACTTTGGTAAAGGAGAAGAGAGATGCCAAAGGGACATAAGGAAGATTGCTTATGTATTGTCTGCCGGCAGGCCAGA
>CAITCX010000307.1 GCA_903890885.1 uncultured Dehalococcoidia bacterium | reverse complement strand
GGGATGTGCGACAGCTTATTCTTGGGACGCTTTTAGGAGACGCAAGCCTATATTTCACCAAGAAAAGTATAAGATATCAGGTTTCGCATTGCTCTGAGCAATATGAATATCTTGAATTCAAAAGGGACGGTCTTATTTCTGCAGGGATTGAAGCCTCTATTTGTCCAGATGCCAAAAATACATTTAAGTTATTTACCAAGACTCATGATATCTTTAGAGAATTCCCTTCTCTTTATACCCCCAAAAAGACGGTCACAAAAGAAATTTTGGATCAGTTGACCCTTGAGGGTATAGCTTATTGGTTTATGGACGATGTCAGCGGAAATAGGAGATGTATCGGAAAGAGGAAAGACCATTATTTTGAATTGGCTACTTGCGGCTTTTCTTTGGCTGAGAATGATATAATTGCTGAGTGGTTTAATGAAAGAGGATACAGTTGTAGAGTTGGCAGTACCTCTAATTCTTTTAATACTTATCCCATCATAGAGTTTTCTCTTGAGGCCAGCCGAAAGTTGAGTAGGGATCTGGCCGAATATGTTCTTCCCTGTATGGCCTATAAATTTTTGCCAATAGAGGTGGGCCAGAGGTATATAGACACAGGAACTCCATCCAAGACAAGATCGGGTTTAGGTTTTGTCTGGAAAGATCTCAAGAAACGCAATAGTAGAACGGGGAGACGGTGGGCCAAGAAAATCAGGGAAGCTTTATCGGTAACTGTTACTTCGATTAAACATATAGGAGTACAGGACCTTATCGACATACACATCGATACGGATAATGAGCATAGAAAGTCTTTTCTATGCAATTCAATGAAATTGTTGCATAATTCAGAGCACTGCCCTTATATGACCCTTGACGAGCTCGACACTATTATGCATCCGCTGGCTTTTAAAGAGGCATTGCTGATCCCCGGGCGCATGAATGGTCGTGGGCCATTGACGGTCAAGTGTTCTACTCGTAAGTTTCCCTTTGGTATCATGGCCAAGTCCATTGACGAGGCTCCGAAAACCAAGGAGAAGGTATTACAGTGGAACATTCTCGACGTTACGGAAAAGTGTCCCGAGTCCCGTCACGGGCCCGGGGCCAAGAAAATTGTTCGTTATGTGGGCAAGCGTTTGCCGTTGACATCGCTGACTCAGGATCAGTTTGATGAAGTCCAGGTCGACAAACAGTTTCAGTATGAAAAGGTCAAGGCCTTTGCCGGTTGTGGCGACTGTCCCCTGCTCCCTATTTGTAGGGGCAGACTCGCCCATCGCCCATCGACTGATGTTGGCGGTCTCTACAAGCCCATAGACCTCACCATTAGGCAGTTTCAGGTCACAACGGATCCGGATATGGCCGAGGCACAGCTACTTTGCTGGAAGCCAAGTTCCACCGGCCTCGTCTACCCTCGATTTTCCACTGACCCTATTGATGGCAACACCTTAACCATTGACGGGGCTTATACCGCTTTTACCGGTACTGCCGCACAAGGTATCACCCTATCTCAATTGACAGAAGCTGTAGCTGATGCTGGAATTAAATTTTATGTTCATGGTGACTGGGGATATCGCCATAATTTTGCCTTGATTGTTTCTGCGGTTATGCCTAGTGGGGAGTGGTGGTGGTTTGACTCTTATGCTGTGCCCGGTCTCGAATTTGAGGAAATGATAAAGCTGGCGGAAGAGGTAAGAGACCGATACATGAGACCCAGGTTCTGGCACATGGATCCGGCTCAGCCCATGTTCTTAAAAGCGTTTACGAAACGGGGAATGAAGTGTGCCAAGTTTAAGAAGGATGTCATGGCTGGTGTCGAGGCTATGCGGGGCCAAATTATTGATGCCAATGGTCGTCGGCGGCTAAAGATTGTTCGCCACGACAGAACCGAGATCGAGTCAGGGGCCATTAATGCAATTATGAAGCATGCCTTTACCCTTGACTCTGCCGGTGAGCCGACAACAACCCCAAGCGATGACGAACACGCAGACGTTGCGGACTCGGGAAGGTATGGGGCCCAGAACCTATTCAAGCCCAAAGGTAAAGTAACTTCAACCAATCCCGCTTCCGTCCTCGAACCCCAAAATCAAGGGCTCTTGTCCCTAAATCAGAACCAGTTTGGCAACTACAGTG
>CAITCX010000306.1 GCA_903890885.1 uncultured Dehalococcoidia bacterium | reverse complement strand
TTAATCAAAGACCTAATTCTTTCTTCTCCCAGGTAATCCTTTAGCCACCCCCCTACTTCCAGGGTTAGAGTGAGTTTGATATGGTTTGACAGCCGTTGGCTCCGGGTATATTATCTATTTTATGAAATTTGAAGAATCCGAAAAGCCGGTAAAGGTAAGTACCGGCATGGCTACCGATCAAGACATATGGAAGGCCATTGAAGAAATCCAAGAGCAAGGCAAGACCATCAACCTATTTCTACCGGATACACTGGCTAACGCTAAACTTTTTTGGAATGGCTTTAATTGCCAGCACTGCGGTTGTTGCTGCCAGGGAAACACTTTGCTTGTGGAAGATGGAATTTTGATAAGCAAAGAGGAAACGATATCCTTAGCCAACCTTTTAAAAATCTCAAAGCATCAATTTAAAGATAGATATACCATTACCAAAGAGGGGCAGAGACTAATGAAGTATCCCTGCCCATTTTATAACCTCCCTTCCAGAACCTGTAATATATATCTACATCGACCCTTTGTTTGCCGGTCTTACCCTATTAACATTACTACGATCGAGCAAAATCCTGGCCGTTACCTGGACGGCAGACCGTTATTAACTGCCAGTAGCAGCTGCCCTGAAAGCCGTCGCGTGGCTTTTGAAATCCTTAAACGCAGTAGAGACCGGGCTGCCGCAAGTGGTAAACCCTGATTCAGTTGCCAAAACGCGCTAAAAATGGCATTATATCTAAGGCTGGTAATTTTACATCATGAAAATTATTTTCCTGAGCTATAAGTTAAGTATTTATCGCATACCCCGTAGACCGGGGACAAGGAGTTTTACTTACAGTGAATATTGAAGAGGTCTCAAAAAACACCAAATTGCTGATCGATAGCACTCCCTTCTCGGTGGAAACTGTTGAATTCGTCAAACCCGGTAAGGGTCGCGCTATCTATAAATTTAGATTGCGCAATCTCTTCTCTGGCAACGTTCTTGACATCACCTTCCATTCGGGAGATAAAGTCGAAGAAACCAGTATCACCATTCACGAGATGCAATTTCTTTTCAAGGAAGATGACAATTATATCTTCATGGATAGCTCTTCGTTCGAGCAGAACCCCATGACCAAGCAGCAGGTCGGCGAAAAGGGCGGCTTCTTAAAAGAAGGCACGCCGGTCGTTATCATGATGTGGGAAGGTCGTCCGATTGATATTCAGTTACCCAAGACAGTAGAATTGAAAGTACTGGAAACCTCGGCCGCCCTCAAGGGAGCCACAATTACTGCCCAGATGAAAGAAGGTAAACTGGAAACCGGTATCAGTATCGGTGTGCCTTCCTTCATTAAAGACGGTGATGTCATAAAAATAGATACCCGTACCGGATCTTATGTAGAGCGTGTAGGCTTAAAGTAACATGGCACTGGATGAGTCCAGCCGCCTTCAGAACATTAAAGGCAAGCTCGAATGCCGCGCTAAAATCATGGACGGTATTCGGGCTTTCTTTGTGGATCAAGATTTCTTGGAAATAGATACCCCTCTGCGCGTGCCGTCCGTCGCACCTGAGCAATTTATTCATCCCTACACTTCTGAAAGCTGGTTCCTGTCCACCTCACCCGAACTACAGATGAAACGCTTGCTCTCCGCCGGATATAAGCAAATCTTCCAGATCTGTCACTGTTTTCGCCGTGATGAGCACGGACGCCATCATAACCCTGAATTTACCATGCTGGAATGGTACCGGGCTGGAGCTGACTATCGCCAGATTGTTGCAGATGCTGAAAACCTGGTAATCTTTTTGGCTGAAAAGTTTGGATTCGGCGCCACCTTAACGTACCAGGGAAAAGAGATAGATTTACGCCTGCCCTGGCCGCGCATCAGCATCAGACAGGCCTACAACGATTGGGCTGGTTGGGATCCATTTGCGGATTTTAACGGGCAGCGTTTCGATGACGATCTGGTTGATAAAATCATCCCTCATTTCCCGGTCCAGCGTCCTGTCGTAATCATGGACTACCCCAAAGAGTGTGCGGCTCTGGCGAAACTTAACGGGTATACTAACATCGCCGAAAGAGCGGAGGTTTTTATTGCTGGCCTGGAAATAGCCAACGCTTACAGCGAACTAACCGATCCATATGAACAGGAAAAGCGCTTTAAGTCTGAGATGGATGAAATGATCAAGACAGGCAAGCCAACCTGTTGGCCAGGTAAATTCATGGAAGCTGTTAAGACCATGCCGGATTGCGCCGGCATTGCCCTGGGAGTTGACCGTCTGATCATGCTCCTTACTGATTCTTCTGAGATTGATGAAGTAATAGCTTTTCCTTCTGATCTACTATAGACTTGGCCTGCTAATCCGCTTAAAGGATCCGCCAGACTATTCCAATATAAAGTATAGGGAGTTCTATACATCGGAACCGCTTTATTTTTCGGAGATGGAAATACGCGTTATCACCGGCGGATTAACTGGCTTGCTGACCTCCCGGCCGTTTGATACAACCTGGACAGCTGCTATCTTTTGAACAATATCCATGCCTTCCACAACTTTGCCGAACTGGGTATAATTGGGATATTGGTTCAGGTTCTTCGAATCAATCCCGGTGCAGATAAAGAACTGGCTGCCGTTAGTATTGGGGCCTGCGTTTGCCATGGCTATCATCCCCGGTTCGTAACCGTGTTTGGGAGGCAATTCATCGGCGAATTTATATCCGGGGCCTCCGCTTCCAGTTCCGGTGGGATCGCCAGACTGAATCATAAAGGTTTTAATAATACGGTGAAAAATAACGCCTTCATAAAAACCCTGTTTTGCCAGAAAAACGAAGTTATTGACTGTATTAGGGGTCTCATTGGCATAAAGTTGTATCTTCAAGGTCCCCACTGAGGTTTCCATAGTAGCCGTATAACTCTTGGATTTATCAATTTGCATGGCAGGCGATTTGGACCATGAGGAAGCTTTGGGTGCGCCCGATTGGGCGGAACAACCTGTAACCAGAGATGTCGTACTCAAAATCAAAGCCTTTATTAACTTCATAAATCTATATATCCTCTCCTGTTTACTATTCACCTGAAACGATAATAGTAACCATTGTAGAGTATAATAGACTTCAAGGCAATTTTAGTTGTTTCTACAAACAATATCGAGCAACCTAAAAACAAAATATACCCGGATATCCTTCCTTGGCTTGCCTTATTCGGGGTTTTCTGGTAAATTGTAAAGGTACATTGAGC
>CAITCX010000305.1 GCA_903890885.1 uncultured Dehalococcoidia bacterium | reverse complement strand
CACTCTTGCATGTGTAGAGAAAAAGGCGGAAAAGTCCTTCGAGCTCAGATGAATTAATCAGGTGACTTGGCCTAGCCTCACCGCGTGCCTGCGGGTTTAGGGGAATCATGTGTACTGAAACCATTTTTTTTGGCTGCCGAAAAGCTACCTTGACTGATTTAGCCTCGAAAGTGGGTTTGGTGAGCCGTCTGGGATTCGAACCCAGGACCGCCTGATTAAAAGTCAGATGCTCTGCCAACTGAGCTAACGGCCCACGCAAAATGAGGGGATCAGAGGCTGTATTGCGCGGCGATGTAGTAAACCGCTAAACTTCTCAATCCCATTTCTGATTCTATCAGAAGAGCGTGATTTCCGCAAGCTGGAAAGCTGTCCAGGTAGAGTAAACTCAATTGTGTAAACTCATTTCAAGATAAACGTGTCTCAGGTGAAAGACCTGAAACTAGTACAGCTATCCTTTTAGCATCTTGAGTAAATGCTGGTTGGCCTTAGAAAGGACCTCTTTTTCGCTCTTAAAAGTAACTTTTAATTGAGCTTCCGCAAAGGGCAACCAGGCATATTCCAGATGCTCGTCGGAAAGTCTGACATCAATATTCCGGGTTTGGGACAGGAAAAAAACAACACACTTGTTTGAAAACTGCCCGCCTTTATTGTAAGTGTAGTGGTTTTTAGCCTGGAAACCCGGCACAAAATTAATGTCCGTTAAACCGGTTTCTTCGCGGATTTCCCGGAGGGCAGTTTGCTCAAGAGTCTCACCTTTTTCAATGTGACCCTTAGGGGCGCCCCAGTGACCTTCTTCATAATGCAATAGCAAAAAAAGGATTTCATCCTTTTCGATTCTGAATATGATGGATCCGGCTGAGTGTTCTTCAAGCATATGATCAATAATTCTGCAAAGTCATCCTGTTTGTCATTCATTAAGGGCAATTATTTACTGGCGCTGTAGTCCTCCAGTTTAGCCCCCGGTCTGTTTCTCCAGAAAGCCGCGAACGGGTTGAAATTGGTATGATAGTCGAAAACATCGGATTTTTCGGCACGTTTGAGATAGCCCACAATACAGTAAGTTAAAGGTGTCAGTACCACCTCGAAGGCTACTTTGAAGATGTAGTTGGAGATGATCATTATCCAGATAATGTCCAGGCTATACACTCCGGCGAAGGCGACGAGTACGAAAATGAGCGTATCCACCCCCTCACCGACAATGGTGGAGCCGATAGTGCGTGCAAAGAGCCAGCGGCCGCTGGTAGAAATCTTCATCTTGGCCAGTATGACTGAGTTGGAAAATTCGCCGGCGAAGTAAGCCAATAGACTGCCGGCCACTATGCGAGGTGTTAGTCCTAATATTTTATTGTAGGCGTCCTGGTTTTCCCAGCCATTAGCGGAGGGAAGCCACCCCACGATTACAAAAACCGCCATCATTAAAAAAGCGCTGCCGAAACCGATCCAGATCACCTGCCTTGATTTTCGGTAACCGTAAACCTCAGTCAGGATATCCCCGAAAATATAGCTGATCGGGAAAAGAATTGTCCCTCCGTCAAAGGTTAAGGGACCCAGGGCTACCAGCTTACTGGAGGCTACATTAGAGATCAAAAGCACCGCCACAAAAAGACCGGTGATCAGGGTAAAATAGCGATATTCCTTCATGGTGTTAATTATAACTTACCTGCTATCTAACACCAAATCGAAATCGGCCCCTTTCCTGGAAAGATTAAGATCGTTTAATGTTAGGCCAGAAGCTCCGTACTAAGGGAGGATAGTAAAAAGACCTGGTTTGGCCAAGTAGACCTGTAAGCCGAGTTCTGTATCCCCCGATAAATCGGGAGATGGCGGCCATCTATCTAGTCCGGATGTTACCATCCGGCTCATGCGGTCAACCCGGGGACGGGCCGGGCTTTCCCATAGTCCCTCTATTTGACCTTGCTCCAGATGGGGTTTGCACGGCCGGTCAGTCTCCTGAACGCCGGTGAGCTCTTACCTCGCCATTTCACCCTTACCCCGATTTAATCGGGGCGGTTTGTTTCTGTGGCACTTTCCGTAGGGTCGCCCCTCCTGGGTGTTACCCAGCATCTTGCCCGCGGAGTTCGGACTTTCCTCCCCGATATTCTCAGGGCGGTCGCCCGGTCTACTTGGCCACCCAAGTCCATTTATACTCTAATATACCAATCTGCTTATGTCAAAATAGTCAGCTTGTCAAACATGATATTTTTGCTGGAAATATCCCTTTAGCCAAAGATAAACCTGCTTCCAGATCAAGTCAGACTCAAATGGATCGTCACATAAAATAGGACAATTGATAAAAGTTTGTTCGGTATGCTGCGGTTGTGTTATTATCTTAACCAAATGTTATCGTTTGCGGAGGTGGATGGGCTATGAACGTGGGCATCGTCTATGACCCCATTTATCTGGAGCATGACACCGGCACCCATCCGGAGAATGCCGCCAGGCTGACCAGCATTATGACCAGCCTGCAGAAAAGCCAATTGCTCCCTCGTCTGACTGCCCTTTCTCCTGGCCCTGCCACGTTCGATCAGTTGAGGCTGGTTCACGATGCCAGGCATATAGATTTTATCAAGCAGACGGCCGCTGCGGGCGGCGGATTCATGGATTCAGACACGCCGGTCTCTCCCGCTTCTTATCAAGCTGCCGTATACGCTGTCGGCGGGACTATCACTGCTGCCGAAGCGGTGATGCAAAATCGGCTGGAAAGCGCCTTTGCCCTGGTCAGGCCTCCGGGCCATCATGCTCTGCCCAACCAGGCCATGGGCTTTTGCCTCTTCAATAATGTCGCTATCGCTGCTGAATATCTTTTAACTAAATATAAGTTGGAACGCCTGGCCGTTGTTGATTTTGACGTTCATCACGGCAACGGAACGCAGGCCGCCTTCTACTCCAATCCCCAGGTCCTTTACATCTCCACTCACCAGTCTCCCCTGTATCCGGGTACCGGCGCCCTGGAGGAGACGGGGTCCGGCAAGGCCAAAGGTACCACCATCAATATACCTTTGCCGTCCGGTTGCACCGATACCGAATACCGCACGGTTTATGATCAGATCGTTGTTCCTTCTATCAGGCGTTTCAGGCCACAGTTTATCCTGGTTTCGGCTGGCTATGATGCCCATTGGGCAGATCACATTGCCTCTATGCAGGTTACTGTTAAAGGCTTTATTTACTTGGTGGAGAATCTAAAAATGCTGGCCGCAGAGATGTGCCAGAAACGCCTGGTCATGGTTCTCGAAGGTGGGTATAATCTGGAGGCCCTGGCGGCTTCTGTGAAAGCTACTTTCGAGGTGCTTTTAGGGAACCAGAATATTGAAACCCCTCAGGAATCGCCTCCTATCACCAGGCCGCCGCCCGATATCCGGCTTCTTATCCATCACATCCGGGAAATTCATAAATTAACCTGAGTCATCACTTACGATTAGTGACACACCGGCTCGGCATCCTTAGACCGAATAGTCCTTTTATTAGCAAATATTTGTAGTCTGTATTATGATTTAATCAAATTGCTGAGTTATCTGAGGTGAAGTTTTGTCCGGTGTTTTGTCTAAAATAAATTCGCCCGCAGACCTGAAAAGCCTGAGTTATCTGGAACTGGAGAGGTTGGCGGTTGAGCTGCGTGAAGAGATAATCAAAACCATCTCTACCAACGGTGGTCATTTGGCCTCTAGCTTGGGGGTTGTTGAGATTACCATCGGCCTGCACCGCATCTTCAACACTCCACAAGATAAAATTATCTGGGACGTTGGGCATCAAGCCTATGCCCATAAGCTCCTCACCGGTCGCAGGGATCGTTTTTCTACTATCCGGCAATTGGGCGGACTTTCTGGTTTTCCCTGTCGACAGGAAAGTCCTCACGATGCTTTTACCACCGGGCATGCTGGCACTTCGGTATCTGCTGCCCTCGGCATGGCCATGGCCCGCGATCTTAAAAAAGACAGGTACGAGGTAATTGCTGTCATTGGAGACGGCTCGCTGGGTAATGGCATGGCCTTTGAAGCCATTAACCACGCCGGACATCAAAATGCCAAAATGATCGTGGTTCTCAACGATAACGGTATGGCCATCTCGCCTACCTTGGGCGCTGTGGCGCGCATGCTTAACCAGGTGCGTACCAGTTCCCGCTATGAATCGTTTAAGAACCGCTTTGTCAGATTGTTCCTGCGTTTGCCTTTGGGACGTTCTGCTCTGAAGATAGGCAAATTCGCCAAGCGCAATCTGGAAAGGGTTATTTTGCCCAGTGCCTTCTGGGAGCAGATGGGTTTTGTTTACCTGGGTCCGTTAAACGGCCATAACATTCGTGAAATTGAAAAAGCTCTGATTCGCGCCCGTGACAATGAAAGCCGTCCGGTGGTGGTGCACATTCTGACTACCAAAGGTAAAGGCTATGCCGCCGCAGAAACCAACGCAGTCAAATTCCACGGCATTTCTCCTGT
>CAITCX010000304.1 GCA_903890885.1 uncultured Dehalococcoidia bacterium | reverse complement strand
TCTAGTCAAGATAGGAGTACTTGACTCAGGATTCTCCGGTTATACTGCTCTCCAGAGCCAGGGAGAGTTGCCGACCAGTATTACCACCTGGTGGGCTCCTTCATTGGGTGGGCCAGGCTCTGAAATCCATGGTGCTGCCTGTGCCGAGATAATATATGATGTTGCACCTGGAGCCACATACTATTTCGCAAATATCGCTACCGAGGTCGAATATGGCAATGCGGTAGACTGGCTGATTGCCCAGGGAGTCAACGTTATTTCTTGCTCAATAGGATTTCCGGGTTTAGGTCCAGGTGATGGAACCGGTCCAATCGGGCAAATTGTTGACCGGGCCTATAATGCCGGCATTTTGTGGTCACAGTCCGCCGGTAACTCTGCTCAGAGACACTGGAGCGGTTCATGGATTGATAGTAATGCGAACGGATACCTTGACTTTGCATCAGGGGATGAAGGCAATGATATTAGCGTTGTAACCGGGGAAACTATTGCTGCTCGATTAAATTGGAGTGATACCTGGGGCGCTTCTGCTAATGATTACGATTTACTATTATTTAATAATATTGGCAATTTGGTGAGTTATTCTGCAAATGTGCAAAATGGCACTGGCAATCCTTATGAATTCTTTAGCTACACAGCTACTTCCTCAGGTACTTATGCTGTAAAAATTGTTAAATATGGCAGTCCTGCGGTAAGGGCCTTTAACCTTTATATTACTTACCAGAATTTACAATATAAGGTTGCTGCTGGTAGTATCTGCGTTCCGGCTGACTCTACCCATGTCATGACTGTCGGCGCCGTGCCGTGGAACACTCCCGCAACGATTGAATCATTCAGTTCTCAGGGTCCCTCCACCAGCGGAGTAATCAAACCGGACCTGATAGCGCCTGACTATGTAAGCACGGTCACTTACGGTACAACTGGTTTTTCTGGCACCTCGGCCAGCGCTCCCTGTGCAGCGGGGGCAGCAGCAATCGTAAAAGGAGCTTTTCCTTCCTACACCCAAATCCAGCTTAAAGCCTACTTGGAAGGCAACGCGGTTGATTTAGGTACCGCCGGCAAAGACAACATCTATGGCAGCGGCCGCTTACTTTTAGGCAACCCGTCTGGGAATATAAGTTTCATTACAGCCCCTCAAAGCAAAACAGCTGGGACGATATCCAATGTAATAACCGTACAATTTCAAAATTCAACAGGTACTCCGATAAATGTCGTTAGCAATACGGACATTAATCTTACGTCAAGCTCGAATACCGGAAAATTTGACACTTCAGCAAGCGGATTGTTCAACGGTTCAGTTACAAAAGTCACTATTCCTTATGGAAGTAATTCAGCCAATTTCTATTACAAGGATACTACCAGTGGAACTCCTACTCTCACCGCCATCAGCACTGGTATGACAAGTGGCACCCAGCAAGAAACAATAACACCCGGCGCGGCTACCACTATCAGTATCTTTATTCCTCCTGTAATAGGAGCTTCTGTAGATGCTAATCTAGCTGCTCAACCGGTGATTCTGGTCATGGACTCCGACGGTAATCCGATTAGCGGAATTACTGTAATCGCTTCCAGGGGCACGGGTACCGGTACGTTGAGAGGTACGTTAACCGCTACCAGTGATATCACCGGTAAGGCAACATTCACGGATTTGGGCTACAACAAGGCCGGTGAAGCTTTCACTATTCATTTCGCGGCTGGGAATTTAACAGCTGATAGCGCTTCTCTTGTTCCTCTAGCGGTAGGAGCGGCTGTCCAGGTCGGGGTTGAGACATTTGCCGATGGCTTTAGTGTAGTAGTCCCTGCTGAGAACATTACTGCAGGAAACTCGCTCACTGTCTACGCCGTTGCCCGTGACCAGTATGAAAATTTTGTAACTAATACGGCCGGTAATTGGTCATTGACTGGCCGGACCAGGGGAGTTGCTGATACTGACCTGGTACCGGGGGAAGACAACCAGAGTGCTGTGTTTACCGGACACATAATTGGCACGGTGGTTATTCATGTAACATCGAATGGTTTGAGTCCCGGAGATTCAGGCGTTCTTACAGTCATCCCAGCAGCTGCCGCCAAAATAGGGGTCGAGACGTTCGCGAATGGCAGTGGCAGTGTGGTTCCCGCCCAAAATATCATAGTCGGTAACTCTATTACTGCCTATTCTGTTTCAAGAGACCTATACAGTAACTTCGTATCCAACTCGGTTGGATCATGGTCGTTGGTTGACAAGAACGATTTAGTTGATACCGATCTTTTACCTTCGGCAGACAACAAGAGTGCCGTGTTTACGGGGAACTCCATAGGTTCGGCTGTTATCCATGTAAACGCCAACGGTCTGAATTCCACCGATTCTGGAATTATCTCAGCAATACCCACGCTATATATTTCCGGTTATATTTCACCAGTAGTAGCCGGATCTGTCGACAATTTCACGGTGACCGCTAGGGATAATGCTACTGCTATCTTAACTGGCTATCGCGGGGTTGTTCATTTTATCAGCAGTGATATTCTGGCGGACATTCCGGCCGATTACACCTTTGTCAGCGCCGATAATGGGACGCATGTATTTCAAGCAGTACTTAAGACGGCCGGAAGTCAGTCAATTACGTCCACCGATACAGCAAACCCCGGTATTACTGGCAGTCAAAACGGAATCAATGTCACTCCCGGAACTAAAAACAAGCTGATTTGGGGTATCCAGCCTGTGGACAATATCACGGCCGGGGCACACTGGACTTCATTCAGTGTTGTAATTGCCGATCAATACGGCAATCCGACTGCGGCTACCGATAACGTTACTATCACGGCTTCCTCAGATGTTGTAATCGGCACGTTGATCCAAACCGCCTTGGATGGGCTGGCTACCTTCAATGATATAGTTTGCACACTGGCCGGGACTTTGACCCTGACGGGGTCAGCGGGAACTCTTATTAACTCTCCAACCTCCCATTTGATAACTGTCCAGCCAGCCTCCAGCAGTCAACTCATCTGGGTTACCCAGCCTCCTGCTGTTATGACTGCCGGTGCAAATTGGCCGGATTTCATAGTAGAAATTGTTGACCAGTACGGTAATCCGACCGCGGCTGCAGATAACGTTACCATAGAAGCATCATATGGTAGTTTAAACGGCACTTTGACCCTGTCCGTTGTGGCTGGTTTTGCGACCTTCAGCAACGTGAGCCGGAATCTGGCCGGCAGTCTGACTCTTACCGTCGAGTCAGGAGCTTTGTCGTCTTTGACATCTGGGTCTATTCTTGTTAATCCAGCCGCCGCAAGTCAGGTCAGGGCAGAATCAGCCGCCAACGGCAGCGGGAATTTGATTCCGGCCCAGGATTTAACCATCGGTAATTCCTTACCGGTGTATGCGGTGAGCCGGGACCAATTCAATAATTTTATAGCCAATCCTGATAACACCACCTGGTCGTTGATCTCTGTGGCCGGAGGGGTCATCGGCGGCGATTTAAACACCACCCAGGGCAACAATGTAACTATGACCGGGCATCAGGTCGGTAGTGGCGTGATTCATCCTGCGATTTCCGGATTGACTAGTATTGATTCTAGTATCATTACCGTACGCCCCGTGGTGATCCTCGTGTCAGGAAGTGGTGGTGGTGTAAGCAACCAGCCGCCTCCTTCATCTCCGATAATTGTTATCACCAGCGGACTCCAGTCCAGTATTCCATTAATGCTAGACAACTTCGGTCAGTCACAAAGTTCCGTTGAGTTAAAGACCACTGATGGAAATGGCCTCTTTCAAATAGCCCAGAATACCCTGCTAACGGATTCTAATAATCTACCATTAACAAATCTATCGGTTCAAACCCTGGCTTCGCCGCCTCAGGCACCGCCTGAAAACGTAACATTGATGGCCTATGAGTTTAGTCCGGAAGGTGCCTCCTTTAATCCGGCAATCACTCTTACTCTTTTTTATGATTCCAGAAATCTGCCGCAAGGAGTGCAGGGCGATACGCTTGCCCTGGTTCATTGGGATGGTTCAAAATGGGTGGCCGTGGAAAGCCATGTGGATTCAATAGGTGGTAAAATCACCGCTCAGATCAGTCATTTCAGTCAATATGCGGTGATCGCCAAATATGTCCCTCCAGCCCGATTCATCTTTTCCGATTTCAAGATCACGCCTCTTGAACTAAAGCCAGGTGAACTTGCCACTGTTCACGTTATCCTTGCTAACACTGGAGGCAGCACAGGTCAATATAAAGTTATATTAAAAATCAATGGGACCGAAGCTGAGAACCGGGAATTTACTTTGGCGGCAAATTCTAATCAGGCCGTTAACTTTGAGCTGACCAGGAATAGCCCTGGTGAATATAGCGTAGACCTGAATGGAAATACCGGCAGGTTTTTGGTGGTAACTCCTCCCACACCCAAACCGGAAATAACCGCCTTCATACCTGTTGCCCAAGTACTGGAAAATGTTCAACCAGCTTTAATGCCAATAGCAGTACCGCTGGAGACCTCACAACCCGCTCAGTCTGCATCATCTCCAGTGCCTGACCAATCCACCCCTCCTATCTGGATAGTTGTGAGCTTAATAGGTCTGGCTGGCATAATCATCCTTATCCTGTTGTTCAGGC
>CAITCX010000303.1 GCA_903890885.1 uncultured Dehalococcoidia bacterium | reverse complement strand
TCACCGGCGCCTCTCCTATCTGGCCGGAGTGCCGTCGGATGAGGGCCTTAACGCGGGAGAGGAGTTCGAGTTGCCGGAAAGGCTTGATGAGATAATCGTCCGCCCCCCACTCCAGCCCTTTCACGATGTCTGACTCCTCGCTTCTTACCGTGAGGATGATGACGGGGACTTCCGAGAAGAGCCGTATCCTTTTGAGGACATCAAAACCGCTGATATCCGGAAGTCCCAGGTCCAATATTATAGCGTCCGGTTTCTCGGTTTTGGCCATTTCAATCCCGGGTTTCCCCATGTAGGAGACGACCGCTTTGGCTTCCGGCCAGTGGTAGCTGAAAATGAACATAATAGTATCTACAATTTCGCGATTGTCTTCAATTAATAATATCTTGGTATCCATTTTTCCTTGTTTCGCGCAAGAAGGTTCTAATATTTTCTCAGGAAACCGGACTCTGTCTGGTGTCAGCCTCTTGGGCCTCTTGCTTTTAGTTCAATTACCTAGTTGACGTTACTTCCATAACATAAACAAATACTTACAAATATCTATCCTGTCATGGAAATCCCTAGTCTCTGCCGGATTTGCTGGTCTCCGGCGCTCCGCATGTCAGTAGCTCACCAGTAGTCTCCAGGTAAATTCTGGCAGCGCTTACTCGCGGATGCCCGGTATTGAAATCGGGGTCTTCCTTAAGCTTGCTGTATATATTGTTGATGTGGTGCTGCACCGTGCGGATATCAATATAAAGGGCTTTGGCGATGCTGGAGTTGGTGTGGCCCCTGGATATCAGGTCTATAATGCGGCGTTCTCTGGGAGTGAGGTCCTTGATGGGTCCCTGTTCGCGTTCGCTGAACATCAGGTCGGTCACCGTAGAATCCAGGATGACCTGTCCTTCGTAGACGGCTTTGATGACGCTGCAGAGTTGCTCGGCCCGGTCAACTGATTGTTTTAAGAGCAGGGCCATGCCGCTCTGACTGCCAGCGGTCAGTTTCTTGAGTGAAATGATGTTCTGGGAATTATATGAAATGAAACTGATCACAAATCCCAGGTTGGGGAAATCAGTGCGGATCTGCTTGAGGCTTTCCACTATGTTTTGGTTCAGTTGTTTGATGCTGATGAAGAGAACATCCGGGTTATGGGACTTCATATCCGGTACTGCCGCGCTGATGTCCATGTTGTTGGTCATCCCCATCAAGCAGATGGAATTGACGGGAGAGAATACCTCTTTATATACATTATTAAAGATACGCTGCTCCTCCAGTACATAGAGTTTAACCAGTTGGTTTTTCTCTTCCATTATATTAAGCCTCCTCGTTTTTTTGCACATTATTTTGGTCTTAGCCCCGATGCGCTTCTGTGAGTTGGTAATTTATACTGTTTATAATGGGTTATTTCTATGCCAACAGACAAGATTATGGCATACCTTTATGATGCTCGTAATGGACTCTATATGCCATTTTTGTTAGTAATAATTACCAATTTAATGTTAGTTATATTTAGGGGCTCTAACCTGTATAAAGGCCCAAGTGAAATGAAATGTAGTGTAATTGTTGCAACAAGCCAACATAATATATCTTATGGGATGAATTTTACGTAGTTACTCCAGTCTAATTTCTAAAATCAGTCCAACCTTAATATTAGATTGATCAAACCTCCAAAATAGGTTTATCTTGTTGGCGAAAACTGAGGGGAGTATAATCGGGCTATTTAAAAATGGAAACACAGGTTTAATAGTTAATTTTTCGGTTATACAATCTCGATTGAAAAGTAATCTACCACATCCATCCGGCAACTGTAAAAATGCCGATGAAAGCAGAACAATTAAGATCGAGGTTTTTCTTTATTTGGCAAAATAATAATAGCCTTTTTTCCGCGAGTCCACACCTAAGCACAGAAGATCAGAATGCCGATGTTTGAGAAAAAGGTAAAAATATGTCCTTTAGAACAATATAGTATTCGTAGTTAAGCCAGAGGTGTGTTGCGCAAAGCGGCAGGACCTAGCCATTTTGGCCGATCTCCACCCACCCACAAGGTTGCCGCCATCCTTGAGCAGACACTATTTGCAGAGTGACAGGTCCTTTGACGCCGCCAAGTACAAATCGGCATAATCTCTGGCCATACGGCGGGCACAGAATCTCGGTATGGTTAACCTGATTGTCCTCTTAACCATGTTAGCCCATGCGCTCGGAATGCCATTTAGATCATTCTCATAATACAGAGGGATTACTTTCTCTTCCAGCAACCTGTACAGAGCATCAGCATCAGCGGCATTCCGACTACATTTGACTGCATCGTTGTCGTCGCTGACAATTGCCCATCCGCTAGTACCATCGTATGCCTCGTGCCACCAGCCATCCATCACACTTAGGTGAGGCACACCGTTTATACCTGCCTTCATACCGCTGGTGCCGCAGGCTTCCTCCATCACATTAGGATTATTTAGCCAGACATCTACGCCTTGTACCAAGTAGTGGGCAACATGAATATC
>CAITCX010000302.1 GCA_903890885.1 uncultured Dehalococcoidia bacterium | reverse complement strand
AGGCGGGCTACAGCGTCGTCATATTTGCCTTCACTTGCCCTGCGCCTGGCATTGGCTAAAAGGTCTAAAATAAAACTGCGGCAGGTGTTTTTAAACTGGCCGGATGAACTGCTGAATGATTTCAGGAATTCCAGGTTACCTGAAAGCTGCAGTGAAAGGGCAGCGAACTCAACATCTGCGGCAGTATCAGCAAAAAGGCTGATTTTATTTGCCCCTTGCTGCAGCAGGTTATAAGCAGCGCTGTGGTGAAACCTGTCCCATTCGTTGTAAGCATCGGCTATTTGGGCCAGCGCCTCCAACTGCCTTTTAACTTTAGGCTGATTTACCCGATATTTAGCCGAATTAAAAGCGGATTTGGCGGCCTCAAACTGATACTGGTTAAAATTATGGGATGCCAGCTTCCGTTCTTCCACTGCCAGAGCGGCCCAGGGATTCACCTGCTGAAAGAAATCTTCAGTCCCGGTGATCACCTGCCCCATTCCGCTTTCATCCCTGGATAAACCGCCGGTATAGGTCAGGGAATAGCCCCTGGCCACGGCCACCAGTACCAGCGCAGAGGAAATGGCCTTGGTGCCTCCGGTAAAATCAGCAATTACGGCATCCCTGCTCACCTTATTCTTTTCCAGAAGGTCGGTCGAGTTCAGTATTTTCTGGTAACAGCCGGTGACATCATTTATATCTTCCAGTAAGATTTTATGGTCTTTAAAAGTGCAGAGACCGCTACGGGCTTTTATTTCGGGTATCTTTTCTATAGTTTCCTGGGAAGCGATAAAATAAACGGTCTGAGGCTGATAGTGGTTAATGGACTTGATCAACGGCTCTACTGAGCCGCCAACTGTCAGAAGAAGAACTAGCGGTTGATCTGTCATATATCCTCCTGGTTTGTCCCATGCCCATGGTGGTTTTGGCGCCGGTTCCGCAGTAAAAAGCGAAGTCCGCCAGGGTGTTCAGCGCTTTGATGCCCGCAAACCCCAGCTCGGGTGACAGGTCGAGGCTGCACTGGCCTTCAAAACCGGTTTCCTGGTAACCGTTAAAATGCAGTATGCGGGTATTCAAGCGGTAGCGGGAGACGAATATTTTATCCCGGCTTACGGCTAGTATATCCTCCAGCCTTACAGGGGAAAAGGTTTGCCAGCGATTCCAGTAACTCCCCAGTATCAGGAAGGGGTCCGGTAAAAGAAGGTTGCGCTTGCCGCCGGAACGGAAAGTGACCGGTGAACTGAAATGCAGGGTTATGCGGGTTTCAGCGGCCGAAATATCGGCCAATTCCTCAAAGGTTTGATAGTGGCAAAGCTGGGATTCCAGGCGGTTAACCTGAACTGAAATATTCCCAAAAACGGCCGACTCCAAGCGCAAGGATTGGTTGCCAGCTTTTAAGACGGCATCCATAAAATAGCAAAAGATATCCTCGGCCATAAACGTCAGACGGATGGAATAAAAGGTATCCGGCTTCAATTTCAGGGATTTGTCTATGTGCACGAAACTGCCCTGGAGCGACGAGAGGGTGAAAGGCTTATTAGTCTGTAAATTATGCAGCGCTTCGGCTACAGCAGGGTTAGAGAGGCGAATCAAATTGAGAAAAAGGGCATAGGCATGATATCCCTGGGTAGGAGATATCACAGCCTCGTTTTCTGATTTAAGCTTCAGTAATACGGAGTAGAGCGCTGCCATAGTTATTGCTTCCTGAACTTATTTCGCAGGTGAGGGTAAAGAAACGGGAACTGGTAAGGCTAAAGCATACTGCACCGCATCAACATAGCGGGGATTCAGGTCAGTAACTAAACAACCATAAAATGGATGCAGGGGTTTATCAAAGAAGGTGGCTCCGGCTTCCAACATCAAAAGGGGCTTTTTAAAGGCAGAGTCTTCCAGAGAGTATGCCTCACCCATCTTCCCGTACTTGGTGAGGGTCTTCCAGCTTCCGTCCCGCGGATCAGATGGTGAGGGTACGAAATTAGACAGTGAGACGAACCCATTTGACTCGGTGGGAGGCATAAACCCGTTAAACGGCTCAAAATAATATTTTTCTATTTGCCCATAACCAATAGACTTTCTTTTGCCATAACCGGTATCCGCAATATACTGGAAAAGATCGCGGGCTATCGAGATAAAATCCTCTTCAACTTTGACGTAAATGGTGATTTCAGAAGAGTATTGTTCCGGAAAATTGTAGAGGCCGCCTTCTTGCCCGGTGGTATCAGTAAGTCGGTTTATCTGGTTTTT
>CAITCX010000301.1 GCA_903890885.1 uncultured Dehalococcoidia bacterium | reverse complement strand
TCAGGCGGCGGTATTCATGCTCATCCCAAAGGACCAAAGGCCGGAGCACGTGCTTTGAGGCAGGCCATCGATGCCGCGGTGAAAGGTGTCAAATTGGAAGAGTATGCCAAAGAGCATGAGGAACTCGGACTTGCCTTAGGAGTCTGGGGCAAAAAGACCGATTTCAAAATCTAGCTCAGAGCAAATATTAATCTCTAAAGCCGGTGCGGGTCAATCAAACCCGCCCGGCTATTTATACCAAGTAGCTATCAAATATTAAAATGTTGATTTACAGGGCATAATACCAAGTAAGCTTTCAAAAATTTATATTTTTTTGAAAGCAACTTGGTATTATATTGATACCTAAAAGTTTTTATTTTGAGGATGTAAAAATATTGGATTACTATCTGCATGATGACCCACGGTTGCCTTTAGCCTGGGCGCCGTGGTTTTCACATGAATACATTACTTATTTTTCTGTCCAGTCCATAGATGAACTTATGGCTCTGCCGCCTGTTGCAGTAAAACCGAACCCTGATTTCAACAATGAAAAATGGCCTACCGGTCCAAAGCATATTGATTTATATAAGGAAAGTTATAGAGAATACCGAAATCTTTCTCCACTCTGGTCTTTCGCCTATAATGAGCGTAATGGTGAATACAGTATTGACCCTCCCGAACATAAAACCATTGAGCCATGGAAAATACTGGTTATTTACAGCACGGAACCTGATCTGCACCCGGACCATGATCTTTATCTCCATAAAAATCAGAAAATCACCGGCGGATCCCACGGCTGGCGGCATATGCAATTCCGGGCATTGGGCAGGAAGTTCGGGATTGCGACCGAATCAGTCCGCCTGAATATCGATCTTGCCAGAATGGCTTTTAGAAACAGTAACGATTATTGGGGCTGGCGGTATCTATCACGCGCCACCCATTATCTGGCCGACCTGGGCAACCCCTTCCATGTTCACGCTGTACCCTCATGGTTTTTGATCAGAAATTTGTTTGCATCAAAAAGACTCTTCCAGACTGTCTCTGCCGCGCATCAGGGTTATGAAATATATGCAGAGCGACGGTTTCGCGTTGGCTTCCCCGCCTTCAAACAGGCCTTACTGCAAGGCGCCCGAGAAGCTCAGGCCGATCATCTTGTTATGGACGACGAAATTAGCTCCTACAGACATCAGGCAAAAAAACGTTTGAAACCAATTTTTAATTTCATGCTGGACCAGTTCGGTCAGGAGCTGATTGATGTTTTCGGGCAATTGGATAAAAACAGTCATCTGGATGCCGCCGCTCAGACCAATATGTGCTCCAAAGATGCGGCAAAAATAATTTTCCGGGATCCCGATCTACCCGCCCTGGACTTTCTGGACAGGATCACAACTGAGATTCTTTTCGATGTAGGCCGGATGCTGGGGATACTACTTCAGCGGTTTTCACCCAACAAGAATTAAGAAAATTTATTTAAGCATCCTACTACAATTTCCCTTTTGCCTCTTTAACCTCACTGTTTCTAAGAGCAGCCACCAGTTCAATAATTGATTCGGGAAGAGTGTTAATTGGTTTGCCTGTAGACAAAGCCAGATAGTATATGTGCGCAACTTTCTCCAAAAGCTCCGCATGGAGTATTGCCTTATCGAGATTCTTGCCCAGGGCCAATATACCATGGTTCTGAAGGATGTAGGCGTTGGCATTATTGGACAACTTCCCCTCTACGTTAATAACAAGCTCCGGGCTCCCGGAAAGAGCGTAGGGAATGATCTCCACCAACTGTCCCAATGAAAAAGAGACTTCATCAAAAAGAGCAGGTATCGGTGTATTGATGAGGCCAAAAACACTGCCGTATATCTGATGGGTATGCGCTATCGCGTTGACATCGGGCCGCCGCTGATAAATAATGCTGTGCATCCCGGATTCCACAGAAGGCTTTAACTTACCATTCCCTTCGATTATTGAAAGGTCAAAACCAACAACACAAATATCCGTGGCTGAAAGCTCCCTGTAATTCACCGATGAAGGGGTAATAGCCATGCTGCTTTCATTGATGCGCACCGAGACGTTTCCTCCGCTGCCTCTTTGCGAACCCAGATAACCTTGCTCTGAAAGCCAGAGGCTCGCTTCCAGCACGTTTTTCTTATAGCTTTCGTATTTATTCATGGGCAATAAATGATCTCCTTAAATTATGATTTCCAAAATTGCTCTATATTAATCTAAGCATATAAATTACACATCAAAATACTCAATAAATATTTCTAAAAACACCTGAAAAGCTCTATAGCCATTTTTGGTTTTGTGACCATCCCTATTTAAGGTTAACCTGATAAATTAATTAGGCAAATATCAACTTTCTTTTATCATCATTTTTTTCTTTTAAAAAATAAAAAATTTGTTGACTTTATAATTTAATAAGATTAAGTTAATGTCATTAAATTAATACTTATACCAGGTTATTAATCATGTCAATGAAAAAACAGAGTAGCAAACAGCTCTGTATTTGAAGTATTTATGTGCTAATGAAAACATCGAAGTAGAAGTGGCCTTTAAAAATTCCCGTTTTTTTAAAGGCGGAATTTTTCACCTTCAACTTGAGGAGGGAGGATTATGAAGAGATTTTGGTTAGTTTTGCTTTCGCTGGGGCTTGTTTTAGCCTTCAGTGCGTCGGCCCTTGCGGTCGATGTAAAGTTTAGCGGAAATTTTACCATTGGCGGCATGTATGTAGATAAGACCAGACTGGTTAAAAACTCATCACAAGATGATGGTCCGAGCACAGGCTTCTTCTATCAGAGACTGCGCCTCCAGACGGACTTTATCGTTGCACCGGGTCTGAGTTTTGTAACCCGTGCGGATATTATGTCCAGAGTCTGGGGCGGCAAAAGATCTACAAACACAGATAATGAGCCGCAGGTGGGATCAGACATTTTTCGCCGGCCGGGCTCCACATACGAATCTGAAAACATCCTTTTCGATTGGGCCTACATTGAGTATGTTTCTCCCATCGGTTTGTTTCAAGTCGGTTACATGGATGACGGCGGATGGGGAACTGTGTTTGGTGACAGTTCAATACCCGCACCTTCAATTCAGTACGTTCTGCCGATTGGACAATTTATTTTCATAGCAAAGTATGTTAAGGGCGATGATAACAGTGTACATCGTGGCAGTGGTTACCCGGATCCCAGGTATTCACACACTGACTACGACCAAAATCAGTATGTTTTGGCTGGAATCTATACCTTCAAGACTGGTGAAGTTGGCTTGCTCGGTAAATACGTGCGTGCAGCTGATATTTTCCCAGATGTCGGTGACCTTGGAAAACAAGATGGTGTGTTGCTGACAGGATTAGCTCTTGCACCTTACGCCAAGTTTAAAATCGGCCCTGTTGCCATTCAGACTGAATTGAATTACTTTCATGGCCAAATGGAAAAGGTCCAGACAAAAGACGCAAGTGGTTGGCATGGTCTTGGCACTGGCACTGCAGGAATGGGGATAGGCTCAACTGACGCAGCCGATATTGAACTTAAT
>CAITCX010000300.1 GCA_903890885.1 uncultured Dehalococcoidia bacterium | reverse complement strand
GGATGGAGAACGGGAAGCTTCCCACGGGTGCGATCGAGCTCCGTGCGCGCGAGTTGACGGTCCTATCCTAACCGCATCCCGGAAGCGCTGGGAGAGGTCAGCTATGCCGAGCTGCGCTCCGGCAAGATCAAGGTACAGGGCAGGAGTCTGCCTACGGCCTCGCTTTCCAGCTATCCGCGAGCGCTGGAGATCGCTAATATCCTTAAGGAATGGATACAAAACGGGAAATTCCTGCTCACCGAGCAGGTGGCTGCGTTTCCTGCTGCGGAGTCTGGTGTGGTCTTTAGGCCGCTCAACGAACGGCCGTTTAAAGAATAAGAGGAAGCTGAAAATTATGGCTGAGAAAGAAAGAACCACCAAAAAAGTCGTATCTAAAAGGGTCGTTCTGCATTTTCCCAAAAGGATGTTGGATGAGCCAATTCTGTTCAGGCTGATCAAAGATTACGACCTGGAGTTCAATATCCTCAAGGCGTCCATCACCCCGGAGGCTGAGGGCTTGATGGTGGTTGAGCTCAAGGGTGAACAATCACAATACGATCTGGGGGTTCAATACCTGATCAACAGCGGAGTCAGAATCCAGGCCTTGAGCCAGGATGTGACCCGAAATGAAGATAAATGCACCTCCTGCGGAGCCTGCGTGACAGTCTGCCCGGCTGGAGCCTTCACTTCTGAAACCGGCACGATGGTGGTGCGCTTTAACAGTAAAAAGTGCGTAGCCTGCGGGCTCTGCATCAAAGCTTGCCCGTTCAGGGCCATGGAACTGCATTTTTAATGTACCAACCCAGGACCTATCGCAACTGGGTCAAAAACAAAGACCTCGTCAGCTTCAAGGTTATCATCGAAGATACGGATTGCTACATCAGCGCCAATTCTAACCTGGCTACAAAAGCTCGCCGCCTCATTCAAAAATACCGCTCCCAGCTTATTAAATATATATCATCACATCCGCTTTTCTTGACTACACTGGAGCCGTTTACGGCTGAGGAATATGCACCGTTGATCGTCAAAGCCATGTGCAAGGCCGGAGAGCAGGCTTCAGTAGGTCCGATGGCAGCAGTGGCCGGTGCAGTCGCCCATTTCGCTGGCGAAGAACTGGCGACTTTTTCACAGGACATAATAATTGAAAACGGCGGTGATATCTACCTGCGCAGCATACAGGAACGACTAATAGGCATTTATGCCGGGCAGTCACCTTTGAGCGGCAAGATAGGTATTGTTATACCTGCCAAAGATACGCCGCTAGGCATCAGCACTTCTTCGGGGACAGTGGGCCATTCACTGAGCTTCGGGAAGGCGGATGCGGTGGTGGTGCTGGCTGAGACAGCAATTTTGTCCGATGCTGTGGCAACAGCTATAGGCAATTTGATAATCATCCCGGCTGATATTCCTGCTGGCATCGCCCGGGCTCAGAAAATTGACGGCGTGCGCGGCATCCTTATCATCAAAGGGGATGAGATGGGGGTCTGGGGCACAGTGCAACTGCGAAGGATAGAGGTAGGATAGTATGTGTTTGTTATTAGAAAGGATATAAAAACAAGTAATTGTGAAGTAGGGTTATAAGAGAGTTTCAATTAAATATGAGGCATTATATTAAGACGAGCCTCCAGCAATAGCTATTTATCCAATGACTTTAATTTGCTCCAGAGTTTATTGTTTCGTGAAGAATATTGGGCATTATCATCTTACGGACTAATTCCAAATACAATGATGGAAGTTCAGAATTAAATCAGCCTTTTATTCACATCAATTGTGCTTATTCTTTTTTACCATTAAGACCATAAGAATGATCATTGATACTGCCATAATGGCCAAGCAACCGAGAATAATGTATAAAACAGGATTTGTTGAATCTGGGTTGACTCGGAATGTTGCCAAAGGGGAAACAGTCGCAATCGTCGAGGATGCTGCAGGGATGAGAACGGCATCAAGGTCGCCAGCTTTAAGGAATGGCTTGGGCAAATAGGTTGAAGAAGGTGAGAAACTGGCGGGAGTCGTGGTTGCCGGCAAAGGTGCTGGAGTTTTTTG
>CAITCX010000299.1 GCA_903890885.1 uncultured Dehalococcoidia bacterium | reverse complement strand
GGGTTTCATGGTCGGGTGCTCGGCGCTCTTGGTGGGTTTGTCATAGCGCCAGATATCGGTCTTCTGCTTTTTCTTGCTCACCATTCCTTCAACCTGACCCTTTAGCTTAACCTCAAAACCCTGGAACTTTATTGTTGTGTACTCTCCATCGTATTTAGCTTTGATGTCCCGTAAGTCTTCCCATACCGTGGGGATGCTGCGGTCTTCAATAAAGTAATGTTTTGATATTTGCTTATTCCACCCATACAAAATCACCTCATATTGATGCTGGTAGTCGGATCTGCTCAAGGTGAATGTGTTTTTTACCCAGATGATATAAGTCTGCCAGTGCCCGCCCTGGCTTTCAAATGCGTTGCGGAGTGTGTGCATCTGGCTGTTGCCGATACATATATAAAACACTCCGTTGCAGACTTGCATGAGCTGTTCGATAAAGGCAGAGAGGAAATGATAATATTCCGGCTGTGCCATATGGTCATTTTTTATGGTATGACGCTTATTCTGACCATGTGTGTTCATCCCGCCCTTGTAGTCCACGTTGTAAGGCGGGTCGGTAAAGATCATCTCGGCTTTACCACCTCCCATCAGTTTCACCATATGTTCTTTGTTGGTGCTGTCCCCGCATAGGAGACGGTGGTTCCCCAGCTTGAACATATCTCCTGGCTTTATGTTGGTGGGCCTTAACTCTGGGAGCTCATCATCTTTCGGCCCGAAGCCTGGTTTAAATATATGGTCCAGTTCCACGCTATTGAATCCCACATCTTTGAGCATGTCCAGGTCAAAGTTGCTGGCCAAAAGCAGGAAGTCCCACTCGCCGGTATTCTTGTTTGAGCGTACGTTGTATTCCTTGAGTTCCGGCTCCGTCAGTTCCCTGTTCGGCACGCGGACATCTATCTCTTCATTGCCCCGTCCCAGGATCTTCAAGATGGCCAGGCGCTGATGCCCGGCTATGATAGTTCCGTTTGTGTTAATGGCGGGGATTTCCACCAAGTTAAACTTCTCCAGGGATTTGCGCAGCTGGTCCTCCTGCTCCTTGGTTAACCGCCGCGGGTTATGCTGGTACGGAACCAGATCATTGATTGTTCGTTTTTCAGTTTGCCAGGTAAGCTGTGCATTCATTTTGTGTAACCTTTGAGGGGAGGATATGACAGGTAATCGAATATCCAGGGACGGCTATTTGCTAACTCATCCAGCCCTCCCAACTTTTCAACCGCTTCCCTTATGTGATCCAGTGGGCGATTGTGCTTGACCGATAAAATAATCTCGCCGGCCTTCATCCCCACTATGTACTCTCTCCATTTATCCGGCAGTATATGTCTCAGTATCTTGAAGCCTGAGTTGGTGTATTGAGCGCCACCTCCGCAGTAAAGGCAGCCAATAGTAATGGCTCCCTCTTCCCAGGACGGGTGCCGCGGCAATTTATTCTCTGTTTTATATCGGTTGATCATGGTGTCAGTCCATCCCTGCAGCGGATTGCATACCGTCAACTTATCGGCTTCCAGGTATTTGGTAGCTGTGTCCTTTAGTGCCCGCAGTCCACGGAGTGCATCATCGGCCTCCCCGCGTTGCCCGGTGAATTGCAGGGTTGCCCCAAGTTGTTTGGTCAACTTGCGCCCTGGCGATATCTTCATATTGCGGCAGCAGGATGATACGTCCAATTTGTAACCGAATCCTTTGTGCTTTTGCATCCATTGCCTGGCTGCCAGTTTTCCCAACATCGGCCAGCCCTGAGCTGCCCATTGGTCGGCGTAAGGTTTAGCCGGCCTGGCTATGTTCACCTCGGCAGAGTATGCCAGTGCAACTTTATTAATAAAATCCTGGGTCGCCGGGTGCTCCATCCCAGAGTCTACAAATACCAATGGTGGCCGGTGTGGTGTATGCCTGTAGATAATGTCCACCAGGACTATGGAGTCCGAGCCCCCGGAGAAAGCAATGACCGAATTACGGTGCCGGGCACATGCCTCATTTATTATTTCGATTGACTGTTTCATAGAGTATGAGTTCCATTGGTGATGCGGTACCATCCTCAGCGTGCCGGCGGATCTCTGTCACCAGGTCATTGAGTTTAGGATCGGCTAAGAATAGAATCTGGTTGCCTTTGGCTGCGTCCACTATAACTGCGATGGCTCCATTCAGCGCCCTGGGATTCCTGGTCGATATGTCTTTTATTTTCTCTGTCAGCCGACGTAGTATCCGGTCGGCCCGGTCGGCCGCTTCATCGTATTCCTGTTCAGATACTATTGCCTCTTTTAAATCTTTCTCGTCTGCATGAACCTGTGTCATCAACTCCTCGATTTCATCTTCGTCAAAACCAGTAATGGCCATATTGAATTCACCTGTATCCAGTTCTTGGAGCAGGTCCTTTAACATTGGCATATCCCATTGGCCACCGGTTTTATTCAGCGCCAGGTTAAGCGCCTTCTCTTTTGCTTCGGGCAGGTCAACTATGGAAACGTCTACCTGTGTACGACCCAGGTCCTTCAAAACTGTCAGCCTTTGGTGTCCACCTATCAGCACGTTTCCCCGCTTGTTTATTATCAGCGGTTCTACTATGTCGAACTCTGTTATGGACTTTTTGAGTTTTTCATATTC
>CAITCX010000298.1 GCA_903890885.1 uncultured Dehalococcoidia bacterium | reverse complement strand
TGGCTGTTTCAGGGGTGATTAGCGACATTAAAGTTGTCCCCACTATTTCTTCCCTTTTATAGCCGTAGGTTTCTAATGCCCGTTCGTTTACCTGCAAAATTCTTTTTTGTTCGTCACAGATCAGGATAATGTCGTTGGCGTATTGCACCATGTACTCAAGGTGATTGAGCCGCGTTGTCCCTTCGGCATTTTTACGGTATAAAACTTGAAACGCCTGGTTTTGTTGGCGTTGCCGGATTATCCATGCGGCACCCAGCAGCGCAATTAACAGTCCCATTGCGGTCCCGGTTGCCCAGCTTACGTCCATATTACGCGTCGCGAAGATTTCACTGCGGTCGATTTTAACCGCCACATACCAATCTGAATCGGCCACGGGCTGCAAAGCTGCCAGTACAGCTTTGCCGCGGTAATCAGTGCCCGAAAAGGCTCCCTCCGCTCCCTCTACAGCCGCTGCCGCCGGATCCTGTTCATTGCTCAATGGAATTTTAAGTTTTAATGCGGCCCCTTCCAGGTGGCGCAGTTCGTTAAGTAAAACGGCTTGATTACCTTCCTTCTTTATCAGCATTATCTCGGCGGAATTACTGGTCGTCGGCCAGGACTGTATAAGCAGATAGAGGTCTTGAGATGGATTGAAACTGAATATCAAAGCTCCCACGGCATATTCGCTGCCGTTCCGTGTGGATATGAGAGGAGCAACAATGTCAATTTGAGGTTTGTTGCTGCCGGGAGCCATATATATATCGCTCCACATTGTCTGGCGCGATTTCAGTGCAGTGGAAAAGGCTTCATTTGTGCTCTCTGGCCAATCTTCTGGCGCATTAGTGAGGTTGACTATTGTCTTTCTGTTCCCATCTACCAGTCCAATGTCCTGTAAGGAATAGACACTTTTAATATTTGCTAGTTCTTTTATTACCTCGGCTTTTAGAACGGCGTCATCCGGGGTATTAAACAGTTGCGTGCTGCTTTTAATAAAGAGGGGGCTATTACGCACTAGATCAACCCTGGTTGCCATATCCGTTCGCCATTGAGCGATCTGCGCTCCTTTCAACTGACTTACGGTTGCCAGTTCCCGGTTGATCGCTCTTTCTCCAGATTGCTCCTGTCCGCGGTAGAGGACATAGCCGCAGGAGAATATTACTATCAACGCTATAGTAACGGCCAGTACAAGTCGCCATGAAACACCGGTTCTGGTCATGTTTTCAGGGCCGGAAGGCGTTTTTTAGATTGGAAGTTTGTTTTCATTCACCATCTCTTAAAACCCGGTTTTGTTAAAAGTGCTTCTTCGCAGGTGTTATGAGTCTAGCGTTGATCACCAGTATATGACCGATCTGGCACAGCAACAATGAAGCTAACACCCAACTTTTCTAGGTTTAAGATACAGTGATTCTCGTGGTTGAACGGGGAGGTATTTTATACTTTATTGGTTTGGTATTACACCAGGTGATAATTGAAGCAGTCGTTTTCATAAGTCTTGCGTATTTTGCCCTTCCAGCGCAGGTGTTCGACATGGGCAATCGTCTCTGTAATGGCGAAGCGTTTTTGCAGGGGTGGAAAATTCTCCCACGACAGGTTGCGCATATTCCATTTCAGTTTGGCGGCAATTTCGTAGCAGTTATAGCTGCCGCTGATCATGATTTCCACTATCTCTTTTTCGCGCTGGTTGTGATGGTCCAGTATCACCTGCACCCTGCCTTGCAGATCGGCAAAAGAATACTCGTGGCCCGGGTGCACCTGCGCTACCGGCAGATTGACTAGCTTGCTCAAAGCATTGATATAATCTCCCAGAGGATTGTCTCCGGACAAAATGTGATAACTGATGTTGGGGCTGATCGAGGGTAAGACATGATCACCGGAAAACAGAAGCTGGTTGCGTGCTTCATACAGGCAGATGTGTCCCGGTGAATGGCCGGGCGTCCAGATCACTTCCAGATCGAAAACGCCTGTGCGGATCATCTCGCCTCCGTAGACTAAACTGTCAGGTAGGCCAATGTTGACGAATTCCAGTGCCGGCAAAAAAGCTGCCCCTAAAGCATCCGCAGTATCGGAAGGTACACCGTGATTGACCAGCAGGTTGTTCATCTTTTTCTGGGGCTCGCTGAATTTGATGTAGCGCGATTCTAACAGTTCGGCCTCCCAGCTGTGCATAATCATCCTGGTCCTGGGAGAAAGGTGTTTGATTCTGCCTGCTAAGCCGCAATGGTCGGGATGGCAGTGTGTTATAACCAGGGTGGAAATGTCAGTGAAGCTCAGGTTCAGACCCTTTAAAACACTTTCCAGGGTCTGCTGGGTGCTGGGGGAATTCCATCCGGTATCGATCAGCATCCAGCCGTTGGTCCCCTGAATGAGATAGGCGTTGACATGGGAAAGCTGCGGCATTCGTTTGTCAGCTAACGGCAACTGAAGCTGGTACATGCCCGCAATGATCTCCCTGATTGGCATTATTGGGGGGTTTATGGTCATAATATATGCCCTGTTGTGCCATCTGCTGGCATTTTATTTTTTGTTGCTGATTCTGTTTTCCATATCGGTGCGTTCCAGTGCTTCTTCCGATAAGTAAAGTTTACCCTCGTCCGTAGTTAGCAGGATATCGTGTTTCAGCATAAATTGCACCGCCATCGGTCTGTAGTCTCTCAGTGCGCGGGTCTGGAACAGTCCCTGCTTTTTCAGGCCCATGTCCTGAGTGAATTGGGCTGTCTCAGGTGTGATGGCATTGTGGTCGCGGAACATTTTTATCACT
>CAITCX010000297.1 GCA_903890885.1 uncultured Dehalococcoidia bacterium | reverse complement strand
GGAAGGGTACAATCACCAGGGAATCGGTTATGGCATTCTGTCAGGATGCGGATGATATCAATAAAACGCTGATGTCGGCCGGGCGTTGAATCCGGGATAGCAAACGGGTAGGAGGGGGCGGCTAACCCCCGTCCTCCCACACCACCGTACGTACCGTTCGGTATACGGCGGTTCAACAGATTAATATAAAGAAAGTCTTTTGGTTAGACCTATAAACCCCTGTTCTTCAAGGTATTTATTGGTTATGGAAGTATTGAGAATGTAGCTATTAGATATTCTCCAATAGCCTTTCCTGGTGTTAGCGAATTCCCATGCTTTATTGGTTTCGATACCAAGTGTTACCAGATTTTTGTGTTTAGTTTTGCTTTTCTTCCATTGTTTCCAGTAGCACATGCGAATTCGTCTTCTTATCCACTGGTCAAGCTTTCCTGCAATTTCCTTCATGTCGGCTATTCGGAAGTAGTTAACCCACCCTGTTACCAGATGGTTTAATGCCTCTTTCCGCCATTCCATGCTTTTGCCATTGCTTCGCGCCGTTACTTCCCTCACCTTGGCCTTGAACCTTTCAACAGCCTTCTTGTGGATAAAATTCCTGGCCTCCCCCTTCTTTATATAGAATGAGAACCCCAGAAATTTCCTCTTGTTCGGCCTATCCACAGCACTTTTGCTCCGGTTGATTCTCAGCTTTAGCACTTCTTCTATGTAACCGGTGGTAATTTCCATGACCCTTTCTCCTGCCTTCTTGCTCTTGATATATATATTGCAGTCATCAGCATATCGGCAGAATTTGTGCCCTCGCTTTTCCAGTTCTCTGTCCAGCTCGTCCAGCATTATGTTCGCCAGTAGCGGGCTTAATGGCCCGCCTTGCGGTGTCCCTTCCTCACTTTTTACCTTAACTCCATTCATCATAATCCCGGATTTCAGATATTTCCGGATCAGTCCGAGAACTCTCTTATCCTTGACTTTTCTGGCTACCAATGACATCAATTTATCGTGGTTAACCTTATCGAAAAACTTCTCAAGGTCAATGTCCACCGTCCACTGGTATCCCTGTTCTATGTAGCCCCTCGCAGCTATGATCGCATGATGTGCGCTCTTCTTCGGACGAAACCCATAGCTGTTTTTCGAAAAGTCAGGATCGAAGATTTTATTTAGTTCCTGTGCCATTGCCTGTTGCATCAGTCGGTCTACTACCGTGGGTATGCCAAGCTGCCTAACTCCCCCGTCAGGCTTCGGTATCTCTACCTTCCTGACCGGTTGGGGAACATATTCCCCAGCAAGGATTCTTTGCCTGATGGTTTCGCCATGTTGCTTCATGAAGGGTAGAAGTTCATCCACCACCATTCCGTCTACTCCATGACTTCCTTTGTTGGCTTTTACTCTTTTATACGCAAGGTTCAAGTTTTCCCTGCTGAGTATCCGCTCAAGCAAATCGTCCTCGACTTCCTGTATATCGTCCCTTCCTCTCTCTGATGCCGGAGAAATACTCAGCGCTGCCGGGCTGTCTCGGAGTTCCACTCCTACCTCGCTCAGCGAGCCTTCATGTCCACATGAAGTTGTCTGCTTTCTTTGCATCCCTCTCGAATCCTTCAAGTCTCCAGAACCTCTGCTGTTCGGCCCTTCTCCCGACTTGCCGGGATACTATGGCCTCTGCTGACTTCTGCCAATTCAACCGTACATCACTGTACGGTTTACTGTCTTCCAACAGCTTACTGGCAGATCTCCTCGGGTAATAGCGGTAACCTTCATCCCATCTACTCGCTGCATTTACTGCATGGGGTTCGGGCAATATTGGACTTCGTTTTGTTAGGCAAACTCATCCACCCCAAGACAGCCTTATATGCATTTTTTGTTCATCGAGCCGGGACTTTGCCTCTGGCTTCTTTCAGATTCCACCTCACGATGGACACCCTTGCCTTCGGCTAATAGTTCCTATTGCCAGGCCTATAGTGGACTTTCACCACCGAGTTATCGCTCATGCCGAGCACACTAAAAAAAGGGCGCAACCGGATGGCTGCGCCCCCTTAATAATTACAAAGGTTTACAGCTTGACCATCTTGACGGCCTTGATATCAGGCACGCCCAGTATCTGCTTGATGTTTTCTTCGCTGGCCGGTTCATCCAGGGCCAGGATCATCAGGGCTTCGCCCCTCTTCTCCAACCGGGCCACCTGCATCGAGCTGATGTTTACGTTGGCTTTGCCGGTGATGGTGCCCACGGCGCCGATCAGGCCGGGCTTATCGTTATGGTAGCAGAGCATGAAATAGCCGCCGCCCGGCACGATATCCAGCCAGAACTGGTTGATCCTGACGATATGTGTTTCGTCGCGCAGCACGGTGCCCGCCACGTCCACAGTCCCACCACTGGCTACTACTTCCAGGGCGATCAGGCTGGCGTAGTTCTGCACCTCGGTCTCTTTCTGTTCAGAGATCTTCAGCCCGCGCTGCTGCGCCAGCACCCCGGCGTTGACCAGTGTGACCCTCTCCTCACTCACCGTGTCCAGCAGGCCGCTGAGAATGGCAGCCTTGAGAGCGGCAGTGTCATACTGGGCGATCTCGCCGGAATACTTGATCTTCAGGCTCTTGAGCTGGCCCGACATAAGCTGCCCGGCCATCTTGCCCACCACGACAGCCACGTCCATATAAGGCCGCAGTATTTCCAGCAACTCCGCAGCGATCTGCGGCACGTTGACCGCATAGCGCGCCGGCTTGCCGTTAAGCACGTCGATGATCTGTTCCACCACATCTATGCACACGTTGACCTGGGCTTCCTTGGTCGAGGCGCCCAGGTGCGGGGTGACCACTATTTTATCGTTCTTGAATAAAATGCTGTCGGTGCAAGGTTCCACCGGGAACACGTCCACGGCAGCCCCGGCCACCTTGCCTTCCTCGATGGCCTTGATCAGGGCTTCGTCATCGATAAGCCCGCCGCGGGC
>CAITCX010000296.1 GCA_903890885.1 uncultured Dehalococcoidia bacterium | reverse complement strand
GTGCCGAAAAACATCAAAGGAGCATACCACACCATATCTTGCGGGCCTATATTAAAGACTCCATCACCCAGCATAGTAGCAATGGTATTGGGAACCAGCAGCGCCGTACCAATAATTGTCAAATAGGCTACGACTAATGCCAACCTGTTATTCAATATCTGAAGTTGGTTATTATAAATACTCTGCATCACTTCCAGACCGGAAGCCAGCACTTCGGACATATGTTCAGACAGACCGATCTGACTTTTCACCTGCTCGATCATGATGCTGATCTGGTTCAGTTGCTTATCGTCGTTGGTAATCAGTTCGGCATCACCATAACGCAGCGCATGCAGGACATCCACGCTTTCCCATAGGCCGTTCATATATACAATCAGGGCATGTTTCATTTCATAGATTTTTGGACCTAAAAACGACCTGTCTGCCTTGGCGCTCATAAGGCTCTCGTTTAAATCGTCGCCCCTTTCTTCAATCACCCTCAAATGCCTGAAATTACTGTCGTTATTAGTATCGATAATACGAGTCATCAACATAGTCAGGTTGTCTTCGGCTAATCCCTCAATAGGGATCTTCTTCAAAATAGTATCAGAATAGCGGCGCAATCTGATAAAGCGTTTATCTACCAGGCTGACGTGAACCGTGAAAACAAAGTTCTTTCTGATTAGTAAAAACAGCGGATGTGCCTGCACATCCGTCCCGCGAATCTGGATGGAAGGCATCCTCATCCACATTTCAGTATCGAAATCCTGATAGTTCATCTGGGTTTCGTTTAGCATGGACGAGATAAACGATTCGCTGAAACCCATTTGCGCGGCTACCATCGGTAAATCCTTCATCGGATCATCAGTGATGTAATCCACCCAGGAAACTACAGAACGATTCATGATATCAAGAAAAGGGATAGGTGATTCGGCATCTTGTTTAAAGGTCTTACCTGAAGGAAAAAGTCCGACGCAAAACCAACGTTTCTGAAACAAATCCGAACTGGCAGTGGTAGCAGTTGCACTTACATTGGTCTGAATAGGAGCAGCAGTCTTCTTTTTTTCCGGTTCTCTCATCAAAGTAGCCTCGATTCCCTTTTATCTATCACATGATAGTTTTTAAATTTAGGCTTGTCAATCATATATTGTAGCTAGTTATAGTATTAATTTATCCTTGTTTTTAATTCTTCCGGTTAGTTTTAATAGTGAAAGACCTGTTCCGCCCACAATAATCGTCAGCCCGGCCATTAAACCCATGCAAATAAAGACGGCGTCGTACCAGAATCCACCTGGAAACAAATTCAGCATATAGCCCTCTGCATACCAGAAATCATTGGTAAATATCAGAGTGTGCATCTTTAAAAACAGGGCATCAAAATCCAGGAAAGAACCTGCACCCAATAACAATATCATCCCGAGTGAGATTCCGCTGCCGATAACTGCATCTGCAGCCAACCTGCGATAACTCTCTTTGGACCTCAGTCGGAAACAGTAGAAGGCATAACTTAAACACCAAAGAAGCGTTATCCCAAAAACCTGGTAATCCAGCCAAACCAGTCCTTTCACGTCTTTAAAATGCATCTGTTCTTCTCTGGTAAACAGCGTAAAAGAATCTCCACCTTGATTGATAACTATATCCCAGAATTCATAGTTTGAATTGATATAATTGGTCCAACTCCCGGCAATTTTGTTTAAATTCTCAGCAGACAAACCGGTAGTCACACTGACATCGAACTTTTTAAAACCATAGTTGAACATCCATTGGCTATTGAATCCCCAGGCTAAACTGGCTGTCAACAGCAGGATCGGCAAACATAATATAAAAACCCAACGATAAATGCTTTTAATTGCCCTCAGTATTTTCCCTTTCATTATACCCTCGTCTGAGCATTTTGTTATCTAATCGGCTTCAGTCCTAAAACCTGACTGCTTCAGTTAGAGGCTCACCTGGTTGAACTGCGTTTAAATAATTGTAACCTTTTTTTAACCCATTTTCACTTTCTTTTTACTTTTTAACACAGTTTATTAACACGTTTGTAACAATTACCCATTATCATGGGAGTATGTTAAATATGTTGCCAGTGGATATTAGTTCACTTTATGAATAGAGGGAAATACGCATTATAACTGATTATTTACGTTAATCGTATATGTATTTGACAAAGTCTTTGTTCAGCCCTATCATATATAGTCGTATCGTGATTATCATGTTAAGGAAAAGCTATAAATTATTCTATGTAACAAAATAGTTTATAGTCTATTTAGCTCAATTGGAAATAATCGGCACGGCAATTGGGCAAGGGTCTGTGGAAGCTATCGGGAGTCACCAGTCTAGAAATGCCCCGGAAAATCGAACACAAAGCCCTGGTATAAATCAACCACCGGAAACCGAAATAATTCAGGAGATTTTTAGGAAGTAATGTTAACCCGAAAACAGTGTCCCAAGTGCAGAGGTAATATCTATCTGAGCAACGATTATTATGGCAAGTATGAACAGTGTCTACAGTGTGGGTATACCAGCGATTTAGAAGTTATTAACGAACAAAAGAAGCCAGCTCTCAAAACCAAAGAGAAATCTGCCGCTATTTAAGTTAGCTAAAATTAGAATAAACTTCTTTAATCTAATATACTGTTCTCTATGAGTAACCGCGATCGCCCTTCCAGCAGCCCAAAATCATCTGATTTTGTTTGTTTGTGTTGTGGCACCTGTTGCAGCCGTTATCAGCCGCGGATCAGTATAGCGGAAGTTGGTATCATTGCCAGTAATTTAAACTTTACTGCCGATCAGTTCATTGAACAGTATACCGATCGGCGGTGGCCTGGCACCCAGAGCTTTCTAATAAAGCATGTCAATTCGGCCTGTGTTTTTCTTAAACCCTCAGAGAACAGCCAATTAAAGATTTGTTCTATTCATGCTTTCAAACCAGCTTGTTGTCTTGATTGGCAAGCCAGGGCTGATCGTCAGGAATGCCAGGAAGGAATTAGCAAAAAATGCGATTCAGGTCAACAGGACTGATTCGCATTTTTTGTTGTCTCTCGAATCTTAAGATTATTCAGATGAGTTTTCATATCCTGCCTTTTATACTTTAGAATCATCCTCAATCTTGGCGATATCCAAACTTTCCTCTTTTTCTATTCAAATAGACCCGATACCAGCAAAATAGTAGATTTAATCATATTATGTAAATATCATGCTAACCTTTTTTTATTTTCTACGTTATTATTAAGGTGGATATTTGCTAAAATGTTTTTAATATACAGGGTAAAGAGGTAGGAAGATGACAAAACTGTTAAAACTATTGGCTGTTATTTTGGTATTAGCTTTGTTAGTGCCGCTGTTGCCGGCCTGCTCAACAGTTCCAGCTGCCACAGCCTATACGGCTATAATCCCGGCCATTCTGCAAGCGGGTAGTAAACAAACCGTTTCAGTGGCTTTATTCGCTGGCCAAACCCCTACATCGGGCAAAATCTCACTGGCAATCCTTAAAGACGGGCAAGAAATCTCGCGCTCCAACTCCAAAATAAATAAAATAAGCGAGTTTCAACTGGATGTTCCTGCTGTTCCGGAAGGTGAATACACGCTCAAATTATTGGGCGATAACTTCACCGATGAAGCCCAGGTCAAAATTGCTAATAACTTTCTGATATTCCTGGAAACAGACAAGCCTATCTATAAACCAGGACAGACCCTTCACATGCGTTTGATGACGCTGGACGCTGAACTCAAGCCGTCCTCTGAGAGCGTAACAGTGGATGTGCTGGATGCCAAAGGCATAAAGATTTTCCGCAGTGCGACCAGGACTGATGAATACGGTATGGCCACCATCGACCTGCCTATCTCGCAAGAACCTAATCTGGGCACCTGGAAAATAACCGCAGTTACCCCTAAAACAAAGACCGAATTAGACGTTAAAGTCGAAGAATATGTCCTGCCTAAATATGAAGTGAAAGTCGATCTTCCTAAAGAATGGTATTTGGTAAATGAACCTATCAAGGGCAAGGTTAGCGCCACCTATAGTTTCGGCAAGCCTGTGGCAGGCAAGTTAACCGTTTCAGCGACCAAGTATGTGGGCACCTGGCAAAAATATGCCGAGTTACACCTGGACATCAACGGCCAAAGCGATTTTACCATTCCAGCGGCCCAATATGTAGCAGGTGTTCCGGCCACTGGCGGCAACGGTAACGTTAAACTGGAATTTACTGTTGAAGAACCTGCCACAGGATATATTGAAAAAAGTGATAGTCTTTTAACCGTAACCCAATCCTCTCTTAACTTGAAGATTATTCCGGCGGGGCTAAGCTTTAAACCAGGCTTACCTTACAGCTTTATTGTCTTCTCAGAGACGCCGGATAAACAGTTGATCGATACCCCGGTTACTGTAAGCGTTTCTTACCTGGATTCTACCTTCAAAGAAATTAAAAATAAAGACTATTCAACCGCTACCGTCAAAGGCAAGGCTCTTGTCGAGATTACCCCGCCTGAAGGGTGTGCGGCTTTAACCATCAATTGCAACGCCAATGATGCCTCCGCAACCAGATCAATTGAGGCAGCTTATTCCCCAACCGGTAGTTTTATCCATCTCGAGCAAACCTCTGAGGGCACTCCTAAAGTTGGCGACGATATGCGCTTCTGGGTGTATTCCACCAAAGAGGCCAAGACCTTTTATTACGAAGTTATTTCGCGCGGCATGGTAGTTTTCTCCAGCTTCGTACAGGGCAATGAGATAGCACTTAAAACTACACCGGCCATGGCTCCTGCCTCCCGCCTGCTGGTTTATCAAATCCTGCCTAATAGCGAAATCGCGGCCGACTATCTGCCTTTTGATGTGACTGCCTCTTACCCGCACAATGTAACTCTTGGACTTAGCACCGAAGAAGCAACACCAGGCCAGGAAATTACCCTGAATCTGCAAACTGAAGGCTCATCCGAAGTTGGCCTGGCGGCAGTAGATAAATCCGTCTTCATTCTGGCTGAAAACCGCATGAATCTTCAACAGGTTTTCGATAAACTGGAAGCACTTTACATGAATCCCCAGGCGGAATTACATGAAGTTTCTCTTTATGATGAGGGTATTACTGTTCGCGGGGCTAAAGATGTCTTCACAAATGCCGGTGTGATCGTACTTAGCAATCAGAACGTTCCTGATGGGAAAAAATATACCGCTCCTGTTCGAAACCGTGGCGGATTCATGGAATTCAACGCGCTTGGAGCCAAGGGT
>CAITCX010000295.1 GCA_903890885.1 uncultured Dehalococcoidia bacterium | reverse complement strand
GAATAATTCTCAGGGTGAATTGCACTGGAATCCAAGGGATTTTGGGCATCATAGATACGCAGAAATCCGGCAGCCTGTTCAAAGGCTTTCGGCCCCAGTCGTGCTACTTTTCTCAATTCTTGACGACTCTTAAAGGGTCCATTCTGGTTGCGATACTCAATGATGTTTTTCCCCAGGGTTGGACCTAATCCGGATACATAGGTCAATAATTGTTTGCTGGCCGTATTTACCTCTACACCGACCCGGTTTACACAATTCATTACCGTATCATCCAGGCTCTGTTTCAGCTTTCCCTGTTCCACATCATGCTGATATTGTCCCACGCCAATGGACTTAGGGTCTATCTTGACCAGTTCTGCCAGTGGATCCATTAATCTGCGGCCTATGGAAACGGAACCCCGTACGGTGATATCCTGATCGGGGAATTCTTCTCTGGCCGCCTCCGAAGCGGAATAGATTGAGGCCCCGCTTTCATTGACGAGTACTACGGCGATTGACTCCGGGAGATTTAGTCCACGCACGAAGGATTCGGTCTCTCGGCCTGCCGTCCCGTTGCCTATAGCGATGGCTTCAATTTTATATTGCTGTATCAAGTCAACGATGGTTTTTTTAGCTTCATCGGTTTGTTTGGTAGAAAAGGTGGGATAAATAGTTGTGTTATAAACCAATTGACCTTGCGGGTCCAGACAGGCCACTTTACAGCCGGTACGGAAGCCCGGGTCAATGGCCAGCACCCTTTTTTGTCCCAGGGGGGGTGCCATTAGCAGTTCCTTCAAGTTGTCAGCAAAAACCCGGATCGCCACTGCGTCGGCGCGTTCCTTGATTTCATGCCTGATATCGGTTTCTATTGAGGAAGCTAAAAGTCTTTTATAGCTGTCCTCCATGGCCAGGATAACCTGGTCGGAGGAAGGATTTTGCGACTTAACATAATGCTTAAATAGTGTTGATAGGGCCTTTTCTTCAGGCGGAAGAATGGAAAGTTTAAGATATCCTTCTGTTTCTCCCCTGAAGACTGCCAGTACCCTGTGCCCCGGCATTTTAAGCACGGTTTCCGTGAGTTCAAAATAATCCCTGTACTTGGCGCCCGGTTCTTCCTTGCCCTTGATAACCGCAGATGAAAGGATACCTTCTTGAGAAAAAAGATGACGAAGTGATTTCCTGACATCAGCATCTTCATTGATTAGCTCGGCAATAATGTCGCGAGCCCCAGTCAGGGCTTCTTCGACTGAATTAACGCCCTTTTCCGAGTTTACATATAACGCCGCCGATTGCTGCGGATCAGTCATTGAGTCCTGTGCCAGGATCAACACAGCCAGCGGTTGCAGTCCTTTTTCTCGTGCGATGATAGCCCGGGTGCGTCTCTTGGGACGGTAAGGTAAATAGATATCTTCCAGGGAGGGGAGCGTCTCTGCCGCAGCTATCTCTTTTTGAAGTTCCTGGCTCAGCAGTGAGCGTTCCTCCAGCGATTTTAGAATGGCCTCACGGCGTTTATCCAGTTCAGCCATTTGTGCCAATCTGTCGCGGACAGCGGCGATTACTACTTCATCCAGGGAGCCGGTTTGTTCTTTGCGGTAGCGGGCAATAAAGGGTATTGTTGCATCTTCTTTTAATAAGACCTCAATAGCTTTTGTTTGCCAGACCTTGAGTCCAAGTTCCTCTGCCACTCGTGTAGTATGCAATTCAGTCATATTTATCTCGTTTCTCGCTTGTCATCAGGCCAATATTGTGTCATCTTTTTCTTTACTTAGCAATTCCGCTTGCAAGGAACAAAAAGCCTCTGATTTCTCAGAGGCTATATGTTGTAATGGAGGGGTTAAGGGGAGTTGAGCCCCTAGTGCGCTTTATCCCAATTGGTAGCTATTGTATCCATTAATCATTCTATTCATGCCGGGTTCATTCTACCCGAATAAAACCCCTTCAAAAGCGCTCCTGCCGGCAAGCCTGGAATGTTAATGCATCTAATCTCCTCAGCTATTGTTTATACCAACTACACTGACTGTCAAAACCTTTTGACAGGATAAGATTCGGACCAAATTGAATACCATCTGATGGGCAAATAAATTATTAAAAAAGTGGAAATTATTGATACCGCTAATTAACGAGGATCAAATTAACACATTGTTATTATAGCATACTTGTATTGAAGAATGCCATCTAAAGTCTAATGGATCTTCTCGAAATCGATGAAGCCTTTTTCTACATCGACGAAAATCAGCTTTACTTTCAGCCGTTTGCCCACGTCGATGCCATCGAAGCCCTGGACCAACCGTCCTTCAATGGGCGGTTGAAAGATGCGCACCCAGGTCCCTTTCTCGGCGGCGCCTGTGCAGATTGCCTCGAATTGCTCTCCGATCCTTGAAGAGAGCAACATGGCCGCGGCCGATTTGGCCACCAGCCTTTCCACTTTATTGGCGTCATCTTCCTTTTCGGTGCAGTGTTTGGCCAGTATTGCCAGCTCCGCCTGGCTATAGGGTATCGGTGTTCCGCTCAGTGTCGCCTTCAGGATCCTCTGGGTGATCAAATCCGGGAACCGCCGGTTGGGAGCGGTCGAATGGGTGTAGTTTTTGACAGCCAGGCCGAAGTGGCCGGGGGCCGTTTGACCGGGGAGTTCAACTACGTATTCACCGGGGCCGAGTAGTTTGATGATGCTGAGAGAAAGATCGGGGAAACGCAGCGGGTCAGCTGTTTTCTGTACTGCTAAAAACTGTGAAAGGGCTACTGAATCAGGCTGTGCTGGCAAATGGAAATTGTGCTGGGCCGCGATTTCCACTATTCTGTCCCAGCGCCGGGGAGAAGTCACCACGCGTCTCAGAGAAGGTACCTTTTTATTGTGAAGATATCGGGCCGTCATGTCGTTGGCGGCTATCATAAAGTCCTCGATAAGTTCTTTGGCACGGTTCGTCTCATCCACCTGCATGTCTTGTATCTGTCCGTCGGTAAAGACGGGACGGGCTTCCAGCGTCTGCAGTTCCAGCGCGCCGCGCTTGTGCCGCTGGCTCTTCAATTTCTGGGCTACCCTATCCTGGATGCGCAGATTCTCCTGTACTGACACGTCTACTGTGACCACTTTATCAGGCGCAGTCGCTGTGCCTTGCAGCCAGGCTG
>CAITCX010000294.1 GCA_903890885.1 uncultured Dehalococcoidia bacterium | reverse complement strand
GGATTGGCGCAGCGAAGTAACTAAAAGCCGCGAGATATTTGACCAGGCTGGAAATAAATATTTTCCAGCCTTTTTAGTTGCTCTCGTTGGTGATAGAAAACTATCGTCTTTTTAAAGAGCACTGGATTATATAGAATGGAGTCAGTCAAGGAGTAACAACTCTTAATTGTGATAGCGATATTCAGCGCTCTGGAATTGGAAGTGCGGCAATTCAAGAAAGGGATGAAAATAACCAAAACATCCACTTTCCGGGATTGCCGCGTGTATGAAGGGGAAACCGCCGGAAAAAACGTCTTGCTGGTATTGACCGGCATGGGCAAAGAGCGAGCCGAAATAGCCACCGGGTGGGTTCTGGATAACTTTCGGGTCAGCACCCTGGTTTCCAGCGGGTTTGGCGGCTCCCTGAATGATAAAACCACGACCGGTGATATCGCAGTATACTTGAAGACAAGCTGCAGCGAGAGCGGGTTAAGCCCCATAGGTGAACCACTATTCTCCAATGCCGCCCTGGCTGAAACAGCCACAAAAAAGGTGGGAGGAAATGGTTTCCGTGTAATGCCTGTACATGGTGTAACCATTTCAAAGGTGTGCATCACACCGAAGTCCAAGGCCAAACTCGGCCAGACCTTTGCCGCGGATGTAGTGGATATGGAAAGTTATTGGATATGCCAAATAGCCGCCGCAAGAAACCTGCCCTTTATAACCGTGCGTGCAATATTTGATTCCATTCAGGATGATTTATCTTTATTGGTTCTTTTAACAGGCAAAGGTAAAGCCCTTACCGCCCTGGGTTACCTTATTGGCCATCCCGGGCAATGGGCAAAGGCCGCCGCCTATGCCGCTAATTCCAGAAAAGCCGACAGGAATTTGGCGGCCTTTCTGCGCAAGCTGGTTAAGAACATCTAAAGATGGCCCGGAGGCGGCTGGTCTGACTGACAGAAACGGCCCAGTTTGCCCAGTAATATCGCCTTTAACTGCCTTAATTAAAAGAACCCCTGGCCTGCAGGAAATCATCTGCCCATTGCTTTAAACTGACGCCCTTCATTTTGAGCCCTGATATCGTAACTCGGTCTTCGAGCCATTGCTGGCTTTTCAGTACAACACGCTCCCAGGTGGCTCTTTGGGTGGCGTATTTATGATCAAGATAGCTGAGGACTATGGCCGTAGAGAACATGACATAGTATTTAGACTGCACAGATTCTAATCTGGAAGCCATGTCCTGCAGATTAGACATAGCCACTTCGAAGTTCTTGGCAACTGCAGGATCAATCTCCAATTGTCTGGCGAATTTCTGCGAATGCAGCATATCGGACAGGCTGCTGTATGCCCGGAATATCATGGCCTCCATTTCACTTTGGTCAGCTTCTATACCAAAGGCCATATTCTGCAAATCTGAAAGGTTCACCTTAAGAATCCCGGCGAAGGCGGCGTCGATTTCAAACCCGCCCTCGGCCTTCTGTAAAGCCAGGATGGCCATCAACCTGTCATCCTCGTCAGAGCGGAGTCTCGGAGGACTATACCTCTCATAAACAGCAGATGCATTATCGTCCACCATATAATTCTTCACATTACTAAATACGTGGGGGGCAGACCTGGATAAGAATAATGTTGATGTCTTTCCAATCCCGCCCCAATCTTTCGTCAGCATGACAGGAACTTTCCGCAGTACTACTTCACCGGTAGTCTTCTTAGAATCAAGGCGCTTTTCCACTGCTACAAAACTGGTTTCACGCGAGATGATTCCGTATCTTTTAGAAAGTTTGATGATATTCTGTTTAACTGTATTTTCTTTTCTCTTCGCCTGCTGAGAACCGGAAATGACATTTTCAGATTCCTCAAGCCCGCGTATCGAGTCCCTGGCCCAAAACAAAGGAAGTGGCGCTTCGACTGCTTCGACCTTATCGATATCGCAAACCCACTCCTGCCTTGATTTATTGACAGTGCCGGACAGCACAATCTTGTCAGGCAGCACTTTATCATCAGTCACCCTGGCAAAAATACTCACTGTTTCGCCGAAATGGACCACACTTGGAACATCGGCAGCAAGTACATCCGTTCCCCAGGCAACCTTCAAATCCCGGATACTGCCTGATGTAACTTTCGTGAATAACCTCAAAACCTTTGGCTCAATCCTTTCGTCAGGGGAAATAAGCTCGGAAGCACCCCCCGTTACTCTGCCCAATTGTTTGATGAAATACTCATTCGGTCCGTTGCCTATCCCCACGGTGAACATCCTCATTCGGCTATCCTTGGTTTTGACCAGATCAATGATCTGGTCCTCGTTGCCTACCTCTCCATCAGTCAGAAGAATAATATTAGCAGCGTTTCCAGCGGGTATATTTTGTTTTATGGCCTGCAGGGGCGCCAGTATTTCGGTGCCGCCAAGGTCGGCATCTATTCTGGAAAGGAATTTAAGTGCCGAATCCAGGTTTGTTTCGTTATAAATCACGCTGGCTGTGAAGAGGCTGGAAAAAGTACTTCCGAATGTATAAATATTAAAGAGAGTACCTACTTCAAGAGCTTTTAAAAGAATTGTCAGCGCTTGTTTGGCTTCGGTGATGGAACTGCCCTGCATAGACCCTGAACAGTCCAGAACAAAGATAATTTCTTGCTTTGAACTACTATTCTTCCCGGATGTCGCTGGGGTTTTGGGGGAGAAATCCAGTTGAATAAATGATTCGTCGCCTTTCTTGCTCAGGTAACCCCGTGTTTCAAAGTCTTTCTGGTAGTTGATATTCAGGATAAAATCCCTGTCCATTGCCGTAGTTTCAGAGGTCAATTCAACTTTAATAGAATTATCTCCGTAGGTGGTTGAAATTGTATGGGAGGGAGATCCCAGTGTTTGGATGAACTCTTTCCCCTGAATCTCCAGGGTGATCTTCAGGCCGTAGCTAACTTCTAATGCAACAGGAGGATTGACCAACTCGTGCGCTGGAATACCTTTGATGTCTTTTGTATCCGGCGGGAGGTAGCGGGGAGAAATGGTTGTCGGCAAAAAGAACCTGGCTTCAGATTCGTGGGTATCCAGCAAGACTACATAATCCACCTCAATTACTGCTGAGGCGCCT
>CAITCX010000293.1 GCA_903890885.1 uncultured Dehalococcoidia bacterium | reverse complement strand
GTGATATACAACGTGCGGTATTCCAATTTACAGCCTCATAATATATTGCTTTGGTGACAAGTATAATCCCTCTAAGTTACCCTACGCAAGAGAAAAGAGGTATATAGCAGCTGAGTTTTTAAACAACTATTTCTAAATTAGACAAAAATCCCCTCCCGGACAGGGGGAGGGGATAAAGATCGAACTTCCTTACGTTTAATCCAATGGTAGATCGATTTTGTAGCTTTTGAGCGTCTCTTTGATCAACGCTGCAGACTTGGCGTCCGGCTCTACCAGCGGCAGTCTGGGCTTGCCGACGTTAAACCCGATCTGATTCAAGGCGTATTTTATTGGTACCGGATTGGAGACTACGAAAAGAGCTTTGATCAAGGGCATCAGGCTCATATAGATCTTATCTGCCTCGGCCACTTTGCCAGCCATATATTTGGTCATATAGTCTTTCATCTGCAAGCCTACCAGATGTGAAGCTACACTTATGACACCGTATCCTCCCATTTTCATCAAAGGCAATACATCACCATCATTGCCGCTCCAAACCAAAAAACCTTTTTTAGCGCCTGAAATGATTTTGCCAATCTCTTCCAGATTACCAGAGGCTTCCTTAATACCTATGATATTCTTAATTTGGCTTAAATCTATAACAGTCTCAGCTGCCAAACTAACTACGGTGCGGCCAGGGACATTGTATAAAATACACGGCAATCCGGTGTTTTCAGCGATGGTTTTAAAATGCTGGTAAAGGCCTTCCTGGGATGGTTTGTTGTAATAGGGTGTAACCAGTAAACAGGCATCCACCCCAGCCTTCTCAGCACCCTGTGTGGCTTCAATCGCTTCAGCAGTACTATTGCTGCCGGTGCCAGCGATGACTTTGCCGCTCTTTCCAATTGCCGCCTTGACTTCGGTATATAACTTCAATTCTTCTTTGTGAAGCAGCGTTGGAGATTCACCTGTTGTGCCAGAGAGAACCACCCCCTCGCTGCCTGATTTCAGACAGGCCAGAGCCAGCTTGTTGGCTTGTGCATAGTCCACTCTGCCTTTGCTATCGAACGGGGTTACCATTGCAGTTATTAAACGACCTAGTTCTTTCATCTCTACCCTTTTTGCTTTCAACCAGCCTTTTTATTTTCCCCCAAAGCTCCTGAATCTTTCCCACATTATGCCTGATTTTGACAGTTTATGCCAACGTAAATACAGACTGAATAATGGTTTTAATACACTTCTTTTCCCCAAAACGAGTAACTAAGTAAATGTTTCTTAATCCTGGTTTATAAATTCAACAAGTTATCCAACCCCTGCACTAACCCTTGCTGCTTTACCACTGCCTGCACTGCCAACAGGACTCCGGGCACATAACACTCACGGCTGATAGTATCATGACGGATGCTGAGAGTTTGGCCCAATCCGCCGAAAAGCACTTCCTGATGCGCCATCAAGCCAGGTAAACGCACACTGTGAATAGTAACCCCACCCGTCTTCTCACCCCGGCTAGGGAAGTTTTTGCCGTCGTCAACAGCCTGGGAAAAAGGCCGTCCGCGGAAAGCCGCCATAGCTTTAGCAGTCGTAAGTGCCGTTCCAGAAGGCGCATCTGCCTTCTGGTTATGGTGTAATTCGATAATCTCAGCATAATCCATATATTTGGCTGCTATTTTGGAAAAATACATCATTAAAACTGCGCCAAGAGCAAAATTTGAAGCCAAAATAACACCGACTTTATACTTCTCTGCTAATTGCTGCATCTCATCAACTTCTTCCTGCTTAAACCCGGTCGTGCCAATTACCATATTGACCTTATGTTTAACGGCTGTGCGCACTGCTGGCATAGCCGCATGAGCGAGGGTGAAATCTATCACGACTTCCGGTTTGGTCTCGATAATAATTTTTTCCAGATCGGTTGAAAAAGGGATTGTGGACCCATCTGCCAGGAAAAGCTTGTCCCCCATTGCCTTTACATCCACCGCCCCCACCAGTTTAACCTCGGTAGTCTTAGCCAAAGTGTTCACCAGCACCTGCCCAACCTTACCGCCTGCCCCATGAATAACCGTCTTAATCGGACTCATTTCTTAACCCTCATAATTTCAAATCAGAATATTAAAATTATAAAACAAATTAAACCTGAAATAAATACAAAATACTACTACTTTAAAAATAAAAAAACGCTGGCTCAAACCAGATCAAGCCAGCGTTTTTCGTTAACTTAATACTTTATCTTCTGTCGTCACGACGGAAGGGCCGCGACTCTTGCCGGGGTGCCCTGGGTCTTTCCTCTTTTTCAAACATGGCTTTACGGGACAGGTTAATGCGGCCCATATGGTCAACTTCAATCACTTTGACTGTAATCTCATCGCCCAACTTAACCACATCTTCCACTTTGGCTACCCGGGTTTCTGCCAGCTCGCTGACATGCACCAGGCCTTCTTTTCCAGGCAGAATTTCTACCATGGCGCCAAAATTCAGGATGCGGCTGACCTTTCCAGTATAGATGGAGCCGACTTCAATATCCTTGGTTAAACCCTCAATTATCTCAATTGCTTTGCGGGCTGACTTTTCATCGGCTGAACCGATCACTACCGTACCATTATCATCAATATCAATTGAACTCTTGGTCTGCTCGATAATAGAGCGTATCGTCTTTCCGCCTGATCCAATCACAGCCCCTATCTTGTCTGGATTGATACTGATCTTATACATGCGTGGAGCGTAAGGGCTCATCTGTTTGCGAGGCTCGGCTATGGCCCCTAGCATAACGCCTAGAATATACATACGGCCATCATGGGCTTGCCGGATAGCTTTTTCCAGTATTTCCAGACTAACCCCTTTGAGTTTTATATCCAGTTGTAAAGCGGTAATGCCGTCTTTGGTACCGGCTACTTTGAAATCCATATCGCCATAAAAATCTTCAACTCCGGCGATATCAGTCAGAATGGCAAAATTGCCTTTTTCGTCGGTTATCAATCCCATCGCTATACCGGAAACCGGTTTCTTGATGGGTACACCCGCATCCATTAATGCCAGAGTGCTTCCGCAAGTGCTGGCCATCGAAGTACTGCCGTTGGAACCCAGTGCTTCCGAAACCAGGCGCATAGTATATGGGAACTCTTCCGAACTGGGTACTACCGGTTGAAGTGCCCTTTCGGCCAGAGCACCGTGACCTATCTCCCGCCGCCCTGTAGTGCCGATACGTCCAGTTTCACCTGTGGAAAAAGGCGGGAAGTTATAATGATGTATGTAATGTTTGGTTTCTTCCAGTCCAAGTCCATCTATCTGCTGTCTTTCAGCCATTGAACCCAGCGTAACAGTCGTCAGGACCTGGGTTTCACCCCTGTTAAAAAGCCCTGAGCCATGGGTGCGGGGCAATAAACCAACTTCACAGGAGATATTGCGGATGTCCAGTAAACCCCGACCGTCCATACGGAAAGATTTTTCAAGTATACTGGCGCGCATCATAGCTTTCATGCGCACATCATACGCCGTTTTTATATCTTCAGGTGAAAATTTGTCTTTTAGTTTTATCTGTAAATCAGCCCTGATGACTTTCTCAGCAGCTTCACGAGAATCTCTGTCCGACATACCAATGCATCCGGTCATTCTTTGCCCGGCGATCTCATTTACCGCAGCAATTATTTCAGGTTTGTCCCAGGCGCCGGGAGATTCTAGTTTGGGTTTTTGAATATCTTTGAGAAACTCTTCTTGCAGATCAATGATTGCCTGGTTAGCTTCATGCCCTAACTTCAGTGCTTCCGAGAGGATGTCTTCAGAGACTTCTTTGGCTCCAGCTTCTACCATGACCACATTCTTGTGAGTACTGCATACCACCAGGTCCAGAGTACTTTCAGCCATTTGGGACAGCATTGGATTCAGTACCAGTTTTCCATCCAGATAGCCAACCGTAACGCCGGAAGCAGGACCGGCAAAAGGTACCTCAGACATTGATAAGGCTGCTGATGCACCGATAATACCCAGTAGATTTGGATCGTTCTCTTGATCGGTAGACAGGACAGTAATAACTACTTGAATATCGCGTCTCCAGGCCTTGGGAAGAAGAGGCCGAATCGTGCGATCAGTTAAACGACTTGCCAGGGTAGCGTCCTGTGAAGGACGGCCTTCTCTTCGTATAAAACCGCCGGGTATCTTTCCGGCCGCGTACATTCTCTCTTCATAATCCACAGTCAACGGTAGAAAATCAGCACCCTCACGAACTTCCGAGCTATTTACCGCCGTAACCAGAACTATGGTATCACCGCACCGGACTGTGACTGCGGCGCTGGCCTGTTTTGCAAATTTGCCAGTTTCCAAAATAAGTTTTCTACCCGCTATTTCGCGTGAAACAGTTTTTGTTTCTAACAATATTAAATTCTCCTGTATTTTACTTTCGCAGGCCGAGTTTGCTCAGAACCAGATGATACCGGTCGACATTTTCAGAAGCCAAATATTTCAGCAATCTGCGTCTCTGACCAACCAGCTTCAACAACCCTCTCTGCGTGATGAAATCGTGTCTGCTGCTGGACATATGACCGGTCAACCGCTTGATTCTCTCAGTTAAAATGGCGATCTGAATCTCGCTGGAACCGGTGTCGCCTTCATGAGTTTTGAAGGTCTCGATGATTTGAGTTTTTTCTGTCTTAATCAATTCCATACCCCCGAATTTAATATAACTTAATATTAATATCTATAATAAACTATAAATTTTACCACATTTAGATAACGGCTGTAAATTTGTGAACCAATCCCAAGGACTTTCCGGTGGGAGCCTGATACATTACAGTCTGATTTTAAGGCTATCAAAGCATATTTCTCAATTAATAGTATACAGCTTTAAGTCGCAGAAGTCACTCTGCGACTGCGATATTGTTAACCACAGGAAATATGGTGTAAAATTGACCTGATTAATAAAGGTGAAAAAGTATGAAAATTGAAAAATGTAAGGGTATGCGCGATCTTTTCTCGGCGGATATGGCCAAATTCCAGCTGATCAATGAGATCTTCCGCCATTCCTGTTCAAATTGGGGATATGAAGAAGTTAAAACACCTACCCTGGAATCCCTTCATTTGTTTACCTCGGCCGGCACCCTCACCCCCAGTATGCTGGGCAAGGTTTATTCCTTCCTGGACTGGGATGGATGGAGCGGCGAGAGAGTAGTGCTGCGTCCTGACGCCACTATACCGGTGGCGCGCCTGTACTCCGAAAACATGACTGATAAAGAACTGGCCAAGCTTTTCTACATCGTGAACACCTTTATTTTTGAAGAGAGCGGTAAGAAAAACCGGGAAAAATGGCAGTTCGGCGCTGAATTGATCGGCATGCGTTCCCCTATGGCAGACGTTGAATTGATCGTCCTTGCCCTGGAAATCCTGGAGAAACTGGGCGTCGGAAAAGTAGAGTTGAAACTCTCTCATGCGGGTTTGACCCGCTGTATTTTGCAAAAACTGGGTCTGAACCAGGAGGAGCAGCACCAGGTTTTCGATAGATTGCTGGACGGCGACCCCAGCGTACTAAACCAGCTTCAGGCCGAACAACCTGGATTAGCTCCTTTGCTGGCTTTACAGGGACAATCTTCCGGATTTGTAAAGAACCTGGCAACAGCGCTGGCGCTGGACCTGCCGGAACTCAAACCGCAGATTGACGATCTGGTTTTCATCGCCAACACCTTGCAATCCCTGGGTCATACTTTCCAGATAGATATTGCTTCAGTTAGAGGTTTTGAATATTACACTGGTGCCATTTTCCAGCTTTACGTAAATGAGGAGAAAATAGGCGGCGGCGGACGCTATGATGATTTGATTACTTCTATGGGAGGAAAACCTACTCCCGCTTCAGGTTTCGCTATTTATCTCGATCTCTTGATGAAATTAATCGACATCAGCACCATAAACGTACAGAAATCTCCTGGAATACTGGTGAAAATGGATGCGGATGCCGCTAAAACGGGCTTCCAAATAGCCAAAATGATGCGTGAAAGGGGATATAAAGTTAAATTTCATTTAGGCGGCCAGGGTCCGACGGATACTGACTGGAGACTGGAAGTGCATAACAGTGCACCCTTCCTGATATTATCCGATCTGTCCAATAATAAAGTATACCAAATGCAGACTCCCGAAGAAGTGCTGGAAAAACTAAATCATTAAAAGGCACCAGATCAAATGTTTCAGCCTTTATCCCATTTAATAATAGTTAGTTCTGTTCCAAAATCTAAATAAAAGGTCTTCAGGTGCAAATTAGAATAGCTCTACCCAAAGGACGTCTTTTAACCGAGACCGCTAAACTGGCTGCCGCAGCTGGATGGCAGTTGAGCGACTACTCTGAAAACGCTCGTTTATATCATATGACCTCAACCCGTTTCCCTGAACTTTCGGCCAAAATCCTGCATGAGAAAGATATCCCCATCCAGGTAGCCATGGGCAACTATGATTTGGGCATCTGCGGATTGGATTGGCTTCAAGAACTACTGATGAAATACCCTGAGAGTGGATTGGTCAAGCTTAAAGACCTGGGCTATGGCGCACTCGAACTTTTTCTGGCTGCAGGGCGTTCATCGCCTTTTACTGACCTGAAGAAGCTTTGCAGCACCGATCAGGTCATCAGCATCGCTAGCGAGTATTCCAGTCTGGCCGAGTCAATGGCGCTGAATTGCCGTTTTAAACACTTTAATATTTTTCCGGTTTGGGGTGCGGCAGAAATTTATCCTCCTGAGAACTCCGATCTGGTGCTCTTGCCCTTCCGCACAGGCAAGGAGATGTCCATAGGTGATCTGGTTCCCGTGGTCAAAGTGATGGATTCGACCGCTCACTTGATCGCCAACAAGTCCAGTTGGGAAAATAAAGACCTGACCGAAATCTTAAATACCCTGTATGTAAAACCTGAAATAACTCCGTCCAGATCTTCACCTGTTAAAATAATAACCTCTACTGAAAAGAATATAATACCTGCTACTATGTCCGCCGATTGTGTCCGGTTGGCCCTGCCCGACGGCCATGCCCAAAGACATGTAGTCAATATCCTTAACAAAGCCGGACTTGAGATCCATGATTACCCTTCGTCCGATGGCAACCGCCGGCCTTCAATGGCTTTACCAGGAGTATCCATTAAAGTGATACGACCGCAAGACATGCCTCTGCAGGTGGCCAATGGAAAATTCGATATCGCCATAACCGGACAGGATTGGGTAAAAGAGCATTTATACC
>CAITCX010000292.1 GCA_903890885.1 uncultured Dehalococcoidia bacterium | reverse complement strand
TACCTGTAAGAATCGGTATTCCACCCGCCTTGAATGGTGTTTCGAATGCCCTGTTAAATGATCCCGCTTATGCCACCAGCGTCGGCTTAGTTCTCTGGAAGATGAAAAATGATAATACCCAAAAATGGGTAACCAAGCCGTCTGGCCTGCGTGGTATGTTCGCTTCCCTGTTCCGACTTTTCCGGTAGTTAATAAAGCAATTTAAGAAAAAAGAGAAGGAGAGAATATATGTCGAAAACGAGTTATGTACCTAGCCCGGCTAAGATCAAAGTGATCGGCATGGGCGGTGCGGGTTGTAATGCTATAACCCGAATGGTTCGTGAACAAATCCGCGGTGTTGAATTCATCGCCATGAATACCGACTCTGCTCATCTGGAAATCACCGAAGCTCCAGTGCGTATTGCTCTGGGTGAGAAACTGACCCGCGGCCTGGGAGCTGGCGGCGATCACAACGTCGGCCGCAGATCGGCTGAAGAAACCCGTGATGAAATCAAACAAGCTATCGCCGGATCTGATATGATCTTCCTGGCAGCTGGCATGGGCGGCGGTACTGGTACCGGTTCAATTGCTGTAGTAGCTGAGATGGCCAAGCAATCCGGTGCTCTAACCATTGCTACTGTTACCAAGCCTTTTGGTTTTGAGGGCGCCCGGCGTATGCAGGTAGCTGAAGAGGGTATTTCTCAGCTTATCTCCAGAGTAGATACTTTGATTATCGTTCCTAACGATCGCTTACTTGAACTTTCTGATAATAAAACTTCTGTTGATGGTGCTTTCAAGATGGCTGATGAAATCCTTTGCCATGCTGTACAGGCCATTGCTGAAGTCATCACCGTACCCGGCCTGGTTAACCTGGATTTCGCCGATATCAGAGCTATCATGAAAGACGCCGGACCGGCCTGGATGTCCATGGGACGTGGGTCAGGTCAAAATAGAGCCGTTAATGCCGCCAAGGAAGCCCTGGCTAGCCCCATGCTGGATGTCAGCATCACTGGCGCCAAGGGTGTTCTCTTCAATGTCGCCGGCGGAAGCAGTTTGACTCTATATGAAGTTAGCGATGCCGCCAAGATTATTGGTGATGCAGTTGATCCTGAAGCCAATATCATTTTCGGCGTCAATGTTGATCCCAATATGGGCAATGAAGTTAGATTGACCCTGATCGCAACCGGTTTCGCCTCCAGAGACCAGATCTCCGGCGCCGCCCGCGAAAAGGCAATCATGAATACTCTTGGGAAACTGAAGACTGAAGACGATTTAGCTGTACCGGCTTACATGAGATATCGCGGTTCATACAATAGCAAGAAATAAAGCGGGTTTCTCCGAATCCTGAAAAATTGAACATTGGTTAGTTGAGGGGGAGCGGTATCAAAGAAATTTATTACCGCTCCCCAGTCCAATCAAGACAAATCCAGATGGGAATTGGATGGGGGTTCAGACTTTGAGAGAGATCCAGATAGAGGACAAGCTAGGTAATTTTATAAAAGAATTTAGCGAAGATCTCTGCAGTTTAGAGCTCTTACTATATTTCAGCAGGCATCCCCATGCCAGGTTTAACCGCTCTGCGGTGTTACATGCTACAACGACCAAGAAATTTGATACTGATAAGGCTTTAAAAACACTGATTGAAAAGAAAATAGTGGTAAGTTTTCTTGAAAACGGCATAACACTTTATGCTTTAACCAAAAGTGAACCCATTCACAGTCTGGCTGCTGAGCTGGTTAATATAGATCAGCGCCAGTGGCAAATTATACTGGGACAACTATTAGACGCCCAGGGGATTTAATAATTTAGAAACATAAAATCGAAATCACATGACAGATGGTATTAATTGCTTTCTCTTTCCGCCGATGTCATTTGATATATCGGGCTACCCCCCTTAATCGCCGCTCTCCTTCCTTGGTTATTAAGGGGGGTAAAGTCCACAGACCAGGACATCAATAACTTACAAAGTTGGTTTTTACCTCAAAGCCGGAATATTCAGCATTGTCACCCACACAAAACCGCATTAGTCCATCAATGATAAGCGTTTCAAGATTGGTAACAAAGGGCGATTTTTGCTATAATACACACGAAACATGAGCTATTACTTAGGTATCGATATCGGGTCTACCAGCGTTAAAATCGCTTTGACGGATGCAAGTGGCCAAGTCTCTTATCTAGCTAACCAAAAGATTGTTTCCAATCCCCGTGAAACTCTCAATTCGTTGCTAAAGGAACTGGACATTCGGTTTCCTCTAAAACAAGTCATAGCCGCTGGTGTTTCCGGTTCTGGAAAAGGGGTGATTCCAGGCGAATTTGGCTGGGCATCCTATAGCAGCTCTTTAGCCATAGCCTCGGGTTTATTGCAACTAAATCAGGACGTCCGTTCAATAATTCAAATTGGCGGTCAGAGTTCTCTGGTTATTGAACTGGAAGATGGACTGAATAAACCCTGGAAAGTGGCCTCTAACCCTCTGTGCGCCGCCGGTACTGGCCGATTTCTGGAGCAGCAGGCTTACCGCCTGGGAATCAAGATAGAGGATTTCGGCGATATTGCTTCGAAGTTCCAGGGAAATGCGCCCCGTATTGCCGCCCGCTGCAGTGTATTTGCCAAGAGCGATTTGATCCATCTACAGCAAAAAGGAGTGGCTGTTGATGCCATGCTTTATGCTCTTTGTGAAAGTATTGCCCGTATGACGCTGGCTCTTAAGAAAGGTGTGTTTAACGAACCAGTGTTTTTCATCGGTGGTGTAGCCGCTAATAGTGCTATTGCCAAGTCTTTAAATGGCATGCTCTCTGAGAGGAACAGAAATCCGGTACAAGTCACTATTCCTGAGAATTATTTATATGTAGAAGCCATCGGCGCGGCACTGCTTTCACGGGATAAAAAATCAGAGGTTAAATTATTACCGGAAAGCGATGCCAGTAAACAGTATTATATATTGCCCAAACTTCAGGATATAGCGATGCCGGCTAACGAACTAAAAGGAAATATTTCTGCGCCCTGCATCGGCTACCTCGGTGTAGACGTAGGTTCAACCAGTACCAAAGCGGTTATTCTGGACGAGACAGGGAAACACATCCTGGCCAAGAATTATTTAATGACAGCCGGACGCCCTGTAGATGCGGTTAAACAGGTTTTTTCCAATCTCATTACAGTAGGCGCCGGGCAGGTGAAGATTGCTGGAGCAGGGGTAACCGGATCAGGCCGTTATCTGATTGGCAGCCTGATTGGGGCTGACCTGGTTAAAAATGAGATTACTGCTCAGACTCGTGCGGCAGCGGATATCGATCCCCGTGCAGATATCATTGAAATAGGGGGACAGGATTCCAAGTTGGTGATCAAGCGCAAGGGAGTCGTGGTTGATTACCAGATGAACAAAGCCTGCGCTGCCGGGACTGGCAGCTTCATTGACGAGATGGCAGAAATGCTCTCTGTTTCTGTGAAAAACGGTGAATTTGCCAGGTTGGCACTTAAGGCTGATCATACCATTGATCTAGGTACCCGCTGCGCTGCTTTTATGGGACAGGCAGTTCCTTCTGCCCAACGGGAAGGGGTGTCTGTAGAGGTCATTACAGCTAGTCTGGCCAATTCTATCGCTAAAAATTATCTATCTAAAGTAGTAGGAACACGCAAGTTTGGAAATAAGATTATTTTAACCGGCGCGGTATTTTATAACAAAGCCGTGGTTTCAGCCTTCCAGCAGCAGTTGCCTGATAAAGAACTGCAGGTAGCTGAACACAGGGAAGTCAGCGGAGCCATTGGCGCTGCTTTGCTGGCTAAAGAAGAGGTCAATGGGCATTCTTCCAAATTTAAAGGCTTCAACACAATTGTTGGGGCTGAATGCAACCTGTCGACCTTCACCTGCCAGAGCTGCGATAATAATTGCTCAATCACCCAGATGAAAGTTCCCGGTGAGAAACCTACTTTCTACGGCAGTCGATGCGACAAATATGACAGCAACCTGATGCTGGCAAAAAAGGAAACTTTCTTCGATGTGCGTGAAAAATTGCTATTCCGCGAATACAGGGAGAACACCGGCAGTGGGCCCAAAGTCGGAATTCCGCGTGCCCTGCTGGTTTATGATTATGCTCCTTTATTAATAGGGTTCCTGAATGCCCTGGACGTTCGTGTGATTATTTCAAATAAAACCAACAAAGACATTGTCGAACGCTCTGTTGAACTGTCATACTCTGACAGTTGTTTTCCGATGAAGCTTTTGCACGGTCATGCTGCGGTTTTACAAGAAGCCGACTACCTGTTATTCCCCAGCGGCATTCGCCTGGGCGCGACTGAGGGCGCAGAGAACCAGAAATATGCCTGTCCTCTGGTGCAGGCGTCTCCGTATATCGTTCGTCAGGTTTTAGGGCTTGAAAAGAAACTACTGGTGCCGGCAATCGATTTTAGCCAGGGTGATGAAGATATCATCCGGAATTTAACTGAGGTAGCTCAAAAAATGGGCTTCGATGCCAACCTGGGCAGAAAAGCTGTTTTGGCCGGACTAGCTTGCCAACGCAAGTATGAAACAGACAGAGCGGAAACCGGAGCCAGATTGTTAGCCCAGTTAAAAGAAAGCGGTAAAATCGGCGTGGTAGTGCTCTCCAGGGCTTATATGTCGCAGGATTCTGGCGCTAATTTAGGAATAGCCGAGAAATTAGCTCAACTAAATGTTGAACCCATACCATTGGACTTCCTGCCTCTTGCAGGAGTTGACTCCAAGAAATATACCGATCGTCCTTACTGGTCTTACGAGAGCCGTATGCTGGCGGGGGCTGATATAGCAGCCCGCGATCCCCAGCTTTACGGGTTGATTCTGACCAATTTTGGCTGCGGGCCAAACTCCTTTATCATTAAAGAGCTGGAAGATGTTATGGGTGGAAAGCCGTTAGGCCAGCTTGAAATTGATGAGCATGCTGCCGAGGCCGGTTTGGTTACCCGCCTGGAAGCTTTTGTAGACACTATTCAAGCTTACAGCCATTCTGGTTCCAGAGCGGTTGAGGTCAAAGCTGCGGATATTTATCGTGGTGCAACCTCAGCCTTAAACAAAGGGCGGACATTGATAATCCCGCGTATGGCTCCGCATGCAGATGTTATTGCCGCAGCTATGCGGGCTTTCGGTGTTCCGGCAGTAACTTTGCCGGAGCCTGATGAACGCAATATTTTGTATTCTAACCAGGTTACGTCAGGCACAGAATGCCTGCCGTACCGGATAACTCTGGGTGACTTCCTGAGGTTTTTTAAAGAGGATGGCCATGATTATAAAGACGTGGAAGGCTTCATGGCCGGATCTTTTGGGCCTTGCCGTCTAGGCAAGTATGCCGTTGAACAGATTCGCATTCTTAAAGACCTGGGTTTCGATTTACCTATTCGTACGAGTGTTTCCAATAATGCTTACCGGGATGTGGGACTAGGCGCTGGTTTTGAACGTCTGGCATGGAAAGGCATGTCTGCGGTTGATTATTTACAGAAGTTACAGTGGCGGGTCAGGCCTTATGAAAAAATTTCCGGAGTCACAGACAAAGCCTTTGACAAATATTTGAAGAAAATCGTTGAAAAAACCGGACAAAAAGAGAATCTGACCTTGTTGTTGCGTCAGGCAGCCGCTGAAATGAACGATTTGATTGATAATACCTTGCCGCGTCGCCCGCTGGTAGGCATCAACGGTGAAATATTCCTCCGGTCTAACTGTTTTAGCAACAAGGATCTGGTTAAAACATGTGAAAAGGCGGGACTGGAAGTTGTAGTTTCTCCTATGGGTGAATGGTTTAAATATATCTCTCATCGTAATCTGGAAGATGCCGTCAAAGATAAAAAGATAAAAAAGATCATCCTGAGCTACATCAAGAAATATATTCAAGAAAGCGATGAACGCCGGATTGCCAGTCTCTTTACGAAGGTCTTGCCTGAAACAGAGCCTTCTACTTCCGACCTTCTTACCAAGTCATCTCACTATCTTTCTTCCAGGTGCGGGAGCGAAGCTGTCTTGAGTATCGGCAGCGGAATAGACTGGTTGGAGAATGAAGAGTTCGCTGGAGTTATATCGGTGATGCCTCACGGCTGCATGCCTGGAGGAATCGTAGCTGCTATGGCCGATAAATTTGGCTCTATGTACAAGAAACCCTGGATCAACTTGACCTACGACGGAAATCTGGAAACCAATAACGCAATACGTATTAATGAATTTGCTGAATTGGTGAAATTCTGCAACAAAAATGTTCTCGCGCCTCATTCCGCCGGTCAAACCAAATAGTCTTCTTCCGAATCACCCTTTCATCTTTGTGTCCTCCCCTGAACCGGATGGACAAAGGTTTTTATTAGTTTCTCCCGTTATCGGTTATGGTCAAAGACTGTCTCATTGGTAGAAAAGTGTGACTTCCGATATAATTTTGTGATTTATCTGTGAGTGTTAGACTTTAAGATGGTAGTACCTGAGTCAAATTAGAGTAAATATTCACCGGATAAAGGAGCAATACTTTGACAACCGATACTGCACAGGTAAGTTTTAATCTGGCGAGCTGGACGAAACTAGCTAAACTTGGCAGCGCGACAGCGGTATCAGGGCTTGCACAGATGGTCAATAAGGATTTCGCGATTTCGGCTTTGAGCATTGAAGAGGTCTCAATCCGCAATGCTACCAGGTTGGTAGGAGCAAAAGCCGACGATAGTGTGATCGCCATATATCTCCTGTTTTCCGGTAATACCAGCGGACAAATCCTGTTATCCTTCGATCCTCAAACAGCCTTCGATCTGGTGGATATGGCGCTGGACCTGGAGCCCAATACTACCAAAGCTCTGGGGGAAATGGAAAGGTCTGTGCTGGGAGAGATGGGCAATATTGTAGGCGCTTTCTTTTTGAATAGCGTAGCAGATTGCGCAGGCCTGCGGTTAATGCCTTCACCTCCAACGGTTATGGAGGACAATGCTGGAAGGCTGGTCGGTTCGCTTTTAGCAGAAGCCTTTAAGGGCCGCGATTCTATCTTCGTGATCAAATTGAAATTCCATTCCTCGGTTAAAGAGATTGAAGGCAACTTTTTAGTTTTGCCCTCCGTCGTAATTCACACTAAATAGTTAGGCGATAGAGGTAAAAAATGTTAGTAGCAACGCAAAATATGATAAATGTCGGACTGGCGGAACTGGCGGTTAGCAAAGACCCTGCCGATGTTCTGGCTGTTCTGGGACTGGGTTCCTGTATTGCCTTGTGCGCTTTTGATCCAGTTGCCCGTGTAGCTGGCCTGGCGCATATGGTACTGCCTCGTTCCCGTATCGAGACCGAAGGGCTTGGCATCAAGGTGAAATATATTGAAACCGGGGTACCCTGGCTTCTGCAAAAAATGTATAGATTGGGAGTTAGACAATCAGATTTAATCATCAAAATCACCGGCGGGGCCAGAATGTTGAATATCCCCGGCAACAACAATATTTTGGATAT